>NZ_JBVHOQ010000023.1:0-133004 GCF_055568375.1 Streptomyces sp. NPDC026062 | reverse complement strand
GGGCGTTCGGGTGGTGGGTTCGAGCGTCGTGACGATCGGCCGCGTGGGCCCCGTCGTGATGACGACCGTGGTGGCAGCACCGGTGGTGGCTTCCGTCGCGACGACCGCGGTGGTGACCGCGACCGCAGCCGTGCGCCGCGGCGTGACGACAGCCGGGGTGGTTCCGGTGGCGGTTTCCGCGGGCGGCGCGATGACGACCGAGGCGGCTACCGGGGCCGCGACGACCGTGGCGGGTACGAGCGTCGGGACGAGCGCGAGCGTGAGCCGATCAAGCGGCTTCCGATCCCCGACGAGGTCACCGGCCATGAGATCGACAAGGACGTCCGGCAGGAGCTGATGAGCCTGCCCAAGACGCTGGCCGAGGATGTCGCCAGGAACCTTGTCATGGTCGCCCGCCTTCTCGACGAGGACCCCGAGCAGGCGTACGCGTACTCACGCATCGCTCTGCGGCTGGCCTCGCGGGTCGCGGCTGTGCGCGAGGCTGCGGGCTTCGCCGCCTACGCGACGCAGAAGTACGCCGAGGCGCTGGCGGAGTTCCGGGCGTCCCGGCGGATGACCGGTTCCGTGGAGCTGTGGCCCGTGATGGCCGACTGCGAGCGCGGACTGGGCCGGCCCGAGCGGGCAATGGCCATGGCCGGTGAGCCCGAGGTGCAGAAGCTGGACAAGGCCGGACAGGTCGAGATGCGTCTGGTCGCTGCCGGGGCTCGTCGTGACATGGGGCAGATCGACGCCGCCATCGTGACGCTGCAGAGTTCCGAGCTGGCCTCCAGCGCTGTCCACCCGTGGACGCCGCGACTGCGCTACGCGTACGCGGACGCGCTGCTGGCCGCCGGGCGTGAGGACGAGGCACGCGAGTGGTTCGGCAAGGCCCTGGAAGCCGACAAGGACGGCTCCACCGACGCGTCGGACCGCCTTGCCGAGTTGGACGGTGTCGAGTTCGTCGATGCTCTCGGCGACGATGACGAGGACGGCGTTCCGGCCCCCGCCCCCGCCGAGGCGGCCGATGACGAGGACGACGACGACCAGGACGAGGGCGGTCCGGTCAAGGCGTAGCGAGGAATGAAGAGGGCGGCACCCCACTCGGGGTGCCGCCCTCTTCTGCGTCGAGGTGAGTTCGGCGGATCAGCCGAGGTGCAGGCTGCGCAGGACCAGGCCCGTGGCGGGCTTGGGGCCGAAGGAAGTCGACTTGCGCGGCATGGTCACTCCCTGACGGGCCAGGTCCCGGACGACCTCTTCGCGTACCGGATGCATCAGGACCGCCGTCGAGTTGTGGCGCTCCGCCTGCTCCACGGCGGCGGCGCTGTCGTGGATGTACGCGATGTGGGCCGGGTCGTCGGGGATCTGCCAGACGTGGTCGAGCAGCGCCGAATGCAGAACCGTCGCGTCGAGAGTGCGCCAGGCGGCCGGCCGGCCCGCCGGGACGGTGCGGGTCAGCAGCGCCTCGTCGGGGCGGTCGGCCAGATGGAAACCGCCGTCGCCCGCGAGCAGGAAGGCGTTGCCCTCCTCGGCGGCCCCGGCCAGGGCCTCCAGGGCCCGGGGCAGTGGCCCCTCGACGTCACGGATCCGGAAGAGGCCGGTCAGTGCGGCGAGCGCGTCGGCGACGGGCAGCCCGCGCAGCAGCCGGTGGATGGAGCGGACCCGCAGCGGGTAGCGGGCCGTGTCGACCAGGAGCACCAGGCCGAAGTCCCAGGGGCCGGGGGCGGTGTGTTCCCGCTGAAGCCTGAGATAGGTGGCCCAGCGGTGGTGACCGTCGGCGATCAGGGCCTGGTGTGTGGCCAGATCCGTCTCGATCGCCGTGCGCTCGGCGGCGTCGGTGACCGCCCAGAGCCGGTGGCTGAAGCCGTCCTCCGTGGTGGTGGCGAGCAACGGCGGCTGGTTGATCGTGCGTTCGATGACGGCGGTTGCCCCGGTGGCGTCGCCGTCGCTGCGATAGGTCAGCAGCAGCGGTTCGAGATGCGCGGCGGTGGTCCGCATCAGGGCGGCGCGGTCCTCGACGACATCGGCCATCACGTCCTCGTGCGGGAGCACGATGCCGTCCGCCGGGCCGGAGAGGGCCAGCGCGCCGATGATTCCGCGCTGGAGGATCTCGTCGTCGCGCTGCTCGTACACATAGAACGCGGGCTCGGGATCGGGGGCGAGGATTCCCTCCGCGAGCCAGTGGTTCAGGGTCGCTGCGGCCTGCTCGTTGCGGGCGGACGCGGTGTCCGCCTGCGGCAGGATCAGACGCACGATGTTGTGCGGATCCGCCGATTCCAGGTGGTGCAGGCCGTCGGGCCGTACGACGACGTCGTACGGGGGTGAGGTCACCCCGGCAAGACTGCCGACCCGCTCGGGGACGTAGCGCAGTCCACGGAACGGAATCAGGTGCAGTCCCCGGTCCGTGCGGCCTCGTGTGTTCATTTCTGCATCGTATGTGCGGTCCGGCGATGCGCGATGATCGGGGGAGAAGCAGGCAATGAGGAGCGCAGGATATGAGTCAGTCGAGCAGGTCCAGGCCGAGCGGCAGCAGCACCGCGTTGAGCGAGGCGTACGACACGGCGCTGCTCGATCTCGACGGGGTGGTGTACGCGGGCGGTCAGGCGATCGACCACGCGGTCGAGGCTCTCGGCACCGCGCGGGACGGTGGAATGCACCTGGCGTACGTGACCAACAACGCGCTGCGTACACCTGACGCGGTGGCCGAGCACCTGACCGAACTCGGGGTGCCGGCCGAGCCCGCCGACGTGATCACGTCGGCGCAGGCCGTGGCCCGGCTGATCGCCGGTCAGCTGCCCGCCGGAGCCCGGGTGCTGGCGATCGGGGGCGAGGGGCTGCGGGTGGCGTTGCGCGAACGCGGGCTGGAGCCCGTGGAGTCCGCGGATGACGAACCGCTCGCGGTGGCGCAGGGATACGGCGGCCCCGACATGGCGTGGGGCCGGTTCGCCGAGGCGGCCTACGCGATCAATCGCGGGCTGCCGTGGTTCGCGTCCAACACTGACCTGACGATTCCGAGCGCCCGGGGCATCGCGCCGGGCAACGGGGCGGCTGTGGAGGTCGTACGGATCGCGACCGGTGCCGAGCCGCAGGTGGCAGGGAAGCCGCTGCCCCCGATGCACAGGGAGACGGTGCTGCGCACCGGTGCCGAACGGCCGCTGGTGGTCGGGGACCGGCTGGACACGGACATCGAGGGCGCGTTCAACGGTGGTGTGGACTCGCTGCTGGTGCTGACCGGAGTGACGGACGCGGCGCAGCTGCTGGCGGCCCGGCCGGAACACCGGCCGACGTATGTGGACGCCGATCTGCGCGGACTGCTGACCGGACAGCCCGAGGTGACGCGGGAGGGCGAAGGTTTCGGCTGCGCCGGCTGGACGGCGTCCGTCCGGTCCGGGGAGCTGGCGCTGGACGGCGGCGGGGATGCGCCCGACGGTCTGCGTGCGCTGTGCGCGGCGGCGTGGTCGTACGCCGGAGAGGGCTCGTGCGGGCTGGACGCGGAGAAGGCGGTGGCCAGGCTGGGCCTGTAGGTCCGGACCGGGGGCTGGGCTGGGGCTCGCATGCTCAGGGAGCTCAGGGGTCCCTGGGGCCGCGGCGGGCAGCGGGCGTGGAAGGCCGGGCCAAGAGGCCTAGCAGGGTAGGCTAACCTAACCGCGTGTTCGTTGAGAGTCCCCCGGAACCGGGTGCAGGCCCGATAGCCGCCCCGGACGGAGCCACCCGCCCCAGGCGCCACGCGGTACGCGCCGCTGGGCTCCTGGTGGCGGTGGCCGCCCTGGTGCTGGTGTGCCTGCTGAGTATCGCGATCGGCGCCAAGGGGCTGCCGCTCGCCGATGTGTGGCACGGCCTGTTCCACTACGCGGGGAGCGGCGACGACGTCCTCGTACGGAAGGTGCGGATTCCCCGGACGCTCCTCGGGCTGATCGTCGGTGCCGCGCTCGGGCTCGCCGGGGCCGTGATGCAGGCGCTGACCCGTAACCCGCTGGCGGAGCCCGGACTGCTCGGTGTCAACGCGGGCGCGTCGGCGGCGGTCGTCTCGGCCATCAGTTTCTTCGGCGTCACCTCGCTGACCGGATACGTCTGGTTCGCCTTCGGCGGAGCCGCGATCGTCTCCGTCGCCGTGTACCTGCTCGGCGGCAGCAGGTCCGCCAACCCGGTTCGGCTCGCGCTGGCCGGGACCGCCGTCACCGCCGCGCTCTACGGCTACGTCAACGCCGTACAGCTGCTGGATTCGGCCGCGCTGGACCGGCTCCGGTTCTGGACCGTCGGCTCGCTGGCCTCCGCGAACACGGAGACGGTCGGCAAGGTGTGGCCGTTCATCGCCCTCGGCGTGCTGCTCACCCTGTTCATCGCGCGGCCGCTCAACGCCCTGGAGATGGGTGACGACACGGCACGGGCTCTCGGTGCGCACCTGAACCGGACCAGGATCCTCGCGATGCTCGCCGTCACCCTGCTGTGCGGGGCCGCGACGGCCGCGTGCGGGCCGATCGTCTTCATCGGGCTGATGATTCCGCATCTGGTGCGCGCGATCACCGGGCCGGACATGCGGTGGATCCTGCCGTACGCGGCCGTGCTCTCCCCGGTGCTCCTGCTCGGCGCGGACGTGGTCGGCAGGGTCGTCGCCCGCCCGTCCGAACTGCAGGTCGGCATCGTCACCGCGCTGCTCGGCGGACCCGTCTTCATCCATCTCGTACGACGCAAGAGGATGTCCCAGCTGTGAAGGCCACCAAGGAGCGGGCGGAGACGGTGCGGACCAGCGGGACCGCGCGGTCGGTGCGGGCCGTACGGACGTCCGGCGGGCACTCGTTCCGGATCGACGTCCGGGCGTCCGTCGTCATCGTGCTGCTCGGCGTCGTGGCAGCGGGCGCGGCCGTCGTACTCATCGGCAGCGGCGACTTCACGATGACGCCGGGCGAGGTCGTCACCACGCTCTTCGGGCATGGCACCTTCCAGCAGGAGTTCATCGTCATGGACCTGCGCCTGCCGAGGGTGCTCGTCGGACTCCTCGTCGGGGCGGCGCTCGGCGTCGGCGGCGCCGTCTTCCAGACCATCTCGCGCAACCCGCTCGGCAGCCCCGATGTGCTCGGCTTCGGCCAGGGCGCGACCGTGGGCGCGCTGACCGTGATCGTTCTCTTCCAGGGCGGCGCGCTCGCCGTCGCGGGCGGCGCGGTGGCCGGCGGGCTGCTGACCGGGGTCGCCGTCTATCTGCTGGCGTGGAAACGGGGGGTCCATGGGTTCCGGCTCGTCCTGGTGGGCATCGGCGCGGCCGCCATGCTCACCGCCGCGGCCCAGTACCTGATCACCAAGGCCGACCTCGTCGACGCGACCCGGGCTGTCGTCTGGATGACGGGCTCGCTCGACGGCCGGGACTGGGCGCAGGTCTGGCCCCTGCTCGTGGTCTGCGGTGTGCTGCTCCCGCTGGTGTTCGGCCACGGGCCCGCGCTGCGGGTGATGGAGATGGGCGACGACGCCGCGTACGCGCTCGGGGTACGGGTCGAGCGCACCCGGCTGGTCCTGATGGGCTCCGCCGTGCTACTCGTCGCCGTCGCCACGGCCGCCTCGGGACCGATCGCGTTCGTCTCGCTGAGCGCCCCGCAGCTGGCTCGCCGGCTCACGCGCTCCACCGGCCCCAATCTGGTGGCCGCGGCCTTCATGGGGGCGGCGCTCCTTCTCGTGGCCGACTGGGTGTCGTTGGAGGCCTTCGGTGACAGGCAGCTGCCCGTCGGCGTGGTCACCGGGGTGCTCGGCGGCTGCTATCTGCTGTGGCTCCTGGTGTCCGAGCGCAAGGCGGGCCGCATATGAAGGCAGCCGCACGGGGCGCGGGGGCGGCGCCCGGGGCGGGCCCCGCTCCCCGCTCCCTCAACGCCTCCAACGCTCCCCACGCCCCCCGGCCCCTCACTGGCCCCAGATCCCTCACAGCCCCAGACACAGCCCCTGAAGCAGACACCGGCACCGATCCGAACCACCCACGGAGTACGACCATGCAGCGCCTCACCGCGGACTCGGTGACCCTCGGCTACGACCAGCGGGTCATCGCGGAGAACCTCTCGGTCGAGATCCCCGACCACTCGTTCACCGTGATCGTCGGACCCAACGCCTGCGGGAAGTCGACGCTGCTGCGGGCGCTCTCGCGGATGCTGAAACCGAGCCGTGGCCAGGTGCTGCTCGACGGGGAGTCGATTCACGGCCTGCCCGCGAAGAAGGTCGCCAGGACGCTGGGGCTGCTGCCCCAGTCGTCGATCGCGCCGGACGGCATCACCGTGGCCGACCTCGTGGCCCGGGGACGCTACCCCCACCAGGGGCTCCTGCGGCAGTGGTCGCCCGAGGACGAACGCATTGTCGAGGAATCGATGGCATCGACGGGTGTCGGAGCACTCGGTGATCGCTATGTCGATGAATTGTCGGGCGGTCAGCGCCAGCGGGTCTGGATCGCGATGGCGCTCGCCCAGCAGACCCCCCTGCTGCTGCTCGACGAACCGACGACCTACCTCGACATCCAGCACCAGATCGATGTGCTCGACCTGTGCGCCGAACTGCACGAGACGCAGGGACGCACCCTGGTGGCCGTCCTGCACGATCTGAACCACGCGGCGCGCTACGCCACGCATCTCATCGCGATGCGGGACGGGGAGGTCGTCGCGGAGGGCGAGCCCGGCGAGATCGTCACCGCGGAGCTGGTGGAGCAGGTGTTCGGGCTCCGGTGCCAGGTGATCCCCGATCCTGAGACGGGCACGCCTCTGGTGGTGCCGGCCGCGCGTGTGCGGGCGCCGAGGACGTCGGTGCCCGGGGGCGCGTGACCCGAGACCACCGCTACAGCAGGGATCTCAGTTTCAGCAGGTCGCGGAAGCCCGCCTCCAGGCGGACCCGGCCCGATCCCCACGCCTTGGCGAAGTTCAGCTCACCGTCCACCATCGCCACCAGATCGTCCCCGGTCATCGCGAGCCGGATCTCCGCCTTCTGACGGGGCGGCCCCTCGACCGTCTCCAGGACCTGGATCCGGCCGCCGGTGAGGCGTCCGGTGAACGTCACGTCGAGGTCTCTGATGTGGCAGCTGAGAGAACGGTCGAGCGCCGCCGCGCCGCGCACGTCGCCGTCGGCCCCCGCGAGGTTGTCGGAAAGTCTGTCGAGTGCGCTGCGGCACTCCGCCATGGTCGCCATCGTGACCGACGGTACCGCAGCCCTTCGCGGTAGCGTTTCCGGTATGAGCGACTCGATGCCGGAGCCGGACACCGCCGCCGGAACCGCGGCCGGCGCGATCCCGCAGGACGTCCCGGCCCCCGCGGTGCCGCACGAGCCCGCAGGCCCGGCGCCCCTCGGCGTCGTACGCACACCCACCGGCCACGCCGAGGTGGACGCACACCTGGAGCGTCTGGCCGACGCCGACCACCTCCCGGCGGACGGACACATCGAGGTGTACGAGGATGTACACCGTGGCCTGCGCGCATCGCTGACCGCGCTGGACGCCGGGCCCGCACCCGCGCCGGTACCCGCACCGGTGCCCTCGTACGACAACAGGAGCTGAACCGAACGTGGCAGGAGTGGCCCGTCGCCGCCTCGACGCCGAGCTGGTACGCCGAAAGCTCGCCCGCTCACGCGAGCATGCGAGCCAGCTGATCGCCGCAGGACGGGTGACCGTCGGCGGCAACACCGCGACCAAACCGGCCACCCAGGTCGAGACGAGCGCCGCCCTCGTCGTCACCAAGGACGACAGCGACCCCGAGTACGTCTCACGCGGCGGCCACAAGCTGGCGGGTGCCCTCGCCGCCTTCGTCCCTCTCGGGCTGGAGGTGGAGGGCCGGCGGGCCCTGGACGCCGGGGCGTCGACCGGCGGGTTCACCGATGTGCTGCTGCGCGCCGGGGCGGCCCGCGTGCTCGCGGTGGACGTCGGCTACGGGCAGCTGGCCTGGTCGCTCCAGTCCGATGAACGCGTCGTCGTCAAGGACCGCACCAACGTGCGGGAACTGACCCTGGAGGCGATCGACGGCGAAGCGGTGGACCTGGTGGTGGGCGATCTGTCGTTCATCCCGCTCGGACTCGTGCTGCCCGCCCTGGCGCGCTGCGCCGCCCCCGACGCGGATCTGGTCCTCATGGTCAAGCCGCAGTTCGAGGTGGGCAAGGAACGCCTCGGCAGCGGCGGAGTGGTGCGCAGCCCCGAACTGCGCGCCGAAGCGGTACGGGAGGTGGCCCGCCGCGCCTGGGCGCTGGGGCTGGGGGTCAGGGGTGTGACGGCGAGCCCGTTGCCGGGGCCGTCGGGCAATGTCGAGTACTTTCTGTGGCTGCGGGCCGGAGCGCCGGAGCTCGATCCCGCGGATGTCGACCGTGCAGTGGCGGAGGGGCCTCGTTGACGACGAATGCGGCACGAACAGTCTTTCTTTTGGCACACACCGGCCGGCCGGCCGCGATCCGCAGCGCCGAACTCGTCGTCCAGGGGCTGCTCCGCAACGGCCTGGGTGTGCGGGTCCTGGCCCATGAGGCGGCCGACCTGCCGCTGCCGCCGTCCGTCGAGACGGTCCCCGACGCTCCCGAGGCCGTCGACGGCTGCGAGCTGCTGATCGTCCTCGGCGGGGACGGGACGCTGCTGCGGGGAGCGGAGCTCTCGCGCGCCTCCGGCGTCCCGATGCTGGGGGTCAACCTCGGCCGGGTCGGCTTCCTCGCCGAGGCCGAGCGCGACGACCTCGACAAGGTCGTCGACCGGGTCGTCACCCGGGCGTACACCGTCGAGGAGCGCATGACGATCGACGTCCTCGTGCACAGCAACGGCGACATCGTCCACCGGGACTGGGCGCTCAACGAGGCGGCCGTGCAGAAGGTTTCGCCCGAGCGGATGCTGGAGGTCGTGCTGGAGATCGACGGCCGGCCGGTCACCGGGTTCGGCTGCGACGGCATCGTCTGCGCGACTCCCACCGGCTCGACCGCGTACGCCTTCTCGGCCGGCGGGCCCGTCGTGTGGCCGGAGGTCGAGGCGCTGCTGATGGTCCCGATCAGTGCGCACGCGCTGTTCGCCAAGCCGCTGGTGACCTCGCCGACCTCGGTGCTCGCCGTGGAGGTCCAGCCGCACACGCCGCACGGGGTGCTGTGGTGCGACGGGCGCAGGACCGTGGAACTGCCCGCCGGTGCGCGCGTCGAGGTGCGGCGCGGTGCGGTGCCCGTACGGCTGGCGCGGCTGCACCAGGCCTCGTTCACCGACCGGCTGGTGGCCAAGTTCGCGCTGCCGGTGTCGGGGTGGCGGGGCGCACCGCACTGAGCCCGCGGCGTCGCGGACCACTCGATCCGGCGTCCCGACCCCGGCCCGTGTGCGCGCGGGCCATGAAACCTCGTATGGTCATGTGCGTGTTGGAGGAGATGCGGATACGGTCGCTCGGAGTCATCGACGACGCGGTGGTGGAACTGTCACCCGGTTTCACCGCGGTGACCGGTGAGACCGGCGCGGGCAAGACCATGGTCGTGACCAGCCTGGGGCTGCTGCTCGGCGGACGTGCCGATCCGGCCCTGGTGCGGATCGGTGCCAAGGCCGCTGTCGTCGAGGGCCGGATCACGGTGGCCGAGGGCGACGCGGCGGCGTTGCGGGCCGAGGAGGCCGGAGCCGAGATCGAGGACGGTGCGCTGCTCGTCAGCCGCACCGTTTCCGCGGAGGGGCGCTCCAGGGCCCACCTGGGCGGAAGATCCGTGCCGGTCGGAGTGCTGGCGGAACTGGCCGACGAACTCGTCGCCGTGCACGGTCAGACCGACCAGCAGGGACTGCTCAAGCCGGCCCGGCAGCGGCAGGCCCTGGACCGGTACGCGGGCGACGGCGTCGCCGGCCCCCACGCCACGTACGAGGCGGCCTACCGGCGGCTTCGGGAGGTCGCCCGTGAACTCGACGAGCTGACGACGCGCGCCCGCGAACGCGCCCAGGAAGCCGACCTGCTGCGGTTCGGGCTCAACGAGATCGCCGCGGTCGAACCGCTGCCCGGCGAGGACACCGAGCTCGCCGCCGAGGCGCAGCGCCTCGGCCACGCCGACGCCCTGGCCTCCGCCGCCGCCCTCGCGCACACCGCGCTGGCCGGCAACCCCGAGGACCAGGAGGCCGTCGACGCGACGACCGTCGTCGCAGCCGCCCGCCAGGCGCTGGACGGGGTACGCACCCACGACCCGGCGCTCGCCGCGCTGGCCGACCGGGTCGGCGAGATCTCCATCCTGCTCGCCGACGTCTCGGGCGAACTGTCCGGGTACGCCGATCAGCTGGACTCCGATCCACTGCGGCTCGCCGCGGTCGAGGAGCGCCGCGCCGCGCTCACCGCGCTCACCCGCAAGTACGGCGCGGACATCGCCGCCGTGCTGGCCTGGGCCGAGGAAGGGGTGGCCCGGCTGACCGAGCTGGAGGGCGACGACGACCGGATCGGCGAGCTGACCGAGGAGCGGGACGCGTTGCGCGCCGAACTCTCCGGCCTCGGCCAGGCGCTGACGGATGCCCGTACGGCGGCCGCCGCGCTCTTCGCCGAAGCGGTGACCGGGGAACTCGCCTCCCTCGCCATGCCGCACGCCCGTGTCTCCTTCGACATCCGGCAGACCGAGGCGGCGGACGAGGCGTCCGGCATCGAGATCGACGGGCGCAACGTGGCGTACGGACCGTCCGGCGCCGACGAGGTCGAACTCCTGCTGGCCCCGCACCCCGGCGCCCAGCCCCGCCCGATCGCCAAGGGCGCCTCGGGCGGTGAGCTGTCCCGGGTGATGCTCGCCGTCGAGGTGGTCTTCGCCGGCTCCGACCCCGTACCCACCTACCTCTTCGACGAGGTCGACGCCGGCGTCGGCGGCAAGGCGGCCGTCGAGGTCGGCAGGCGTCTGGCGAAGCTCGCCAGGTCGGCCCAGGTCGTGGTCGTCACCCACCTGCCCCAGGTGGCCGCCTTCGCCGACCGGCAGCTGCTGGTCGAGAAGACCGTCGACGGCTCGGTGACCAGGAGCGGTGTCACGGTCCTGGAGGGCGAGGACCGGGTACGGGAGCTGTCGCGGATGCTCGCGGGCCAGGAGGACTCCGAGACGGCACGGGCGCACGCCGAGGAACTGCTGGCCACGGCGCGGACGGACAGCTGACCGTTCCGTGCCGCTGACCGGGAAGCGGCGGCGTGGCCCGGCGGTCGCGGAGGCCGCGACCGGCGCGACCGCCGCGTCGCTCGCCCCGCCCGGGGCGCCGACCGTGGGGGGACAGCGGGGCGCACACCCCGGGAGCCGCCCTCGGTGTCGCCGTCGTCCCCGGGCCGGGCGGGCCGGACACGTCGCCCATGTGGCGGGGCTCGTCGCGGCGACGGTGTACGGCGATCGCGTCACCTGGCTCGCCGAGGCGCTGTCCACGCGCTGATCCGGCATCCCGGACCGCCTGGAATTCACCCGTGCGGGTGATGCGCCACGCCCGGTTTGTCGCGGTGCGCACCGGCGCGACAGCTCGGCCGTGCCGGAACGTGCGTACGGACTGGCATCCTTGGGTGTACATACGGACGTCGGGTGACGCCCGTCCCCCGATTCGGGAGCCCCGGGAGTCAGTCAACGTGTCACAGCTGCGTACGGTCCAAGTGCTGGGGGGCGGCAGTGCGGGCAGCAGCGCCCATGTCGGATCACTGGCCGCCGGACTGGTCGCGCGAGGTGTGCAGGTCACCGTCTGCGCGCCCGCGGCACTGGAGCGCTCCTACGCATTCTCCGCGACGGGGGCCCGTTTCGCGCCCGTCCCCCGGCGCGGTGACCCCGCTTCCGTCGCCGCCCTGCGCGCCGCCTGCGACGGTGCCGATGTCGTGCACGCGCACGGACTGCACGCCGCGTTGCGGGCCGCCCTGGCACTCGGCGGCCGGCCGGTCCCGCTGGTCATGACCTGGCACACCAGAGCCCACGCCGAGGGCGCGCGCCGCCGGCTGCTGCACCTGCTGGAGCGAAGAGCCGCCCGTGCGGCGTCGGTTGTGCTCGGTGCGTCGTCCGACCTGGTCGACCGGGCCCGCCGCCGCGGCGCGCGCGACGCCCGTCTCGCACCCGTGGCCGCGCCCGCGCCACGTGTCCCGGCGCCAGTGCCCGACGGTAAGTTGCGGGCCGAACTCGGTTCGGTGGAAAGGCCGTTGATCGTCACGGTGGGCAGTCTCGTACCACATCGCGGGTACGGCACACTGCTCGACGCGGCACGGTTGTGGCGCCGGCTCGACCCCGTACCCCTGCTGGTCATCGCGGGCGAAGGGCGGGAACGGGCGGCGCTGCGGCGCCGGATCAGAGCCGAGGATCTGCCGGTCTCGCTGATCGGCAGCCGCTCGGACGTTCCCGAACTGCTGGCCGCCGCCGACCTGGTCGTGCTGCCCAGCCGCTGGGAGGCGCGTCCGGTGCTGGCCCAGGAAGCGCTGCGGATCGGTGCGCCGCTGGTCGCGACCTCGGTCGGCGGAGTGCCCGAACTCGTGGGCGAGGCTGCGGAACTCGTGCCGTACGCGAACGCGGAGGCGCTCGCCCGGACCGTCGCCCGGCTGCTCGGTGATCCGGCGGAACGGGAGCGGCTGGCCGCGGCCGGGCCCCGGCAGGCGGCGAGTTGGCCCACCGAGGACGACACGATCGCTCACGTACTCAGCGTGTACGACGAGTTGGTGCATCCGCTCGCGGCGCCCCGGACCCGCTGAGGCCTCCCACCGGTCACGGCGTATGGCGGCGGGCGCGCAGGGCCAGGCTCAGCGCCAGGACGGCCTGCGGGTCGTCCAGATCGGTGCCGAGCAGTTCACCTATGCGGGCCAGCCGGTTGTACAGCGTCTGACGGTTCAGATGCAGCTCACGCGCCGTCTCCGCCTTGCGGCCCGCATGGGCCAGATACGTCTCCAGCGTCGGCAGCAGCGGCGGGCGCGAGGTGCGGTCGTGATCGCGCAGCGGGCCGATCGCCCGCTCGACGAACGCCGCCAGATCAGGATGTTCCCGCAACCGCCACAGCAGCAGGTCGATATCGAGCCGCCGGGCGTCGTACCAAGGCCGGTCCCCGAGCCCCTGCGCCGCCGTGGCCGTCTCCGCCGCATGCCGCAGTCCCGCACCGGCCGCCGTCCAGCCGCCCGCCACCCCGACCACCACGACGGGGGGCTGGGAACCCGCCCGCTCCAGACCGGCCCGCTCCACCCCGGCCCGCAGCGCCGCCGCGACCCGGTCGGCCACCGCCGTACGCTCCGTCTCCGTACGCAGCCCCAGCAGCAGCGGCACCCGGCCCTCCACGGGCCGCACTCCGAGCAGCACCGGCACTCCCACCGAGGACAGCTCCTCCAGGACCGCGCGCGCCAGCAGCGCCCAGTTGCCGGAGGGGGCGAGCTCCGGGGCCAGCCGCATCACCACCGGCAGCAGCGGCATCTCGCCCGGCTTGAAGCCCAGCACGCGGGCCTGCGACGGCGCGTCCTCGGGGGTGATCCGGCCCTCGGCGAGATCGGTGAGGAAGTCGCCCCGGCCACGCGCCGCCAGCTCCTCCTCCTGGCGGGCCTGCATCAGCACCACCGCGAGGATCCCCGCCGTCCGCTCCGCCGCCATCCGGTGCACCGGCACCAGCGGGCCGTCTACCGCCAGCAGGACCAGCCTGGCCCGCACCGAGCCGGTCCCCGGGCCTCCGCCCGGTACGTCCACCAGCACCGAGCCGATGGGCGGCGATTCACGGGCCGCACGGCCGCCGCGCATGCCGTCCCAGACCTGGAGCGGATCGGCGGAGACCGGGCCGGAACCGGTGCCCGCCGCGTACAGCAGCTGACCGTCGGCCGTCTCCAGGAAGACCGGGTTGGCCGTGAAGTCCGCCAGGATGCCGAGCACCTGGGGGACCCCGCCGCCGCCGAGCAGCGCCCGGGTGCAGCGCCGGTGAACCTCCTCGGCCTGCTGCAGGAGCGCGTAGTGACCGTTGACGATCTCGGTGTGGATCTCCTCCGTCACCGTCACGAACGGCACCTCCCGGTGCAGCTGGACCAGGGGCAGCCCGGCAGCCCGCGCGGCGTCCACGATCGAGGACGGCAGCCTGCTGAAGCGCGGACCGAGCTCCACCACGAGCGCGGCGATGCCGCGGTCGGCAAGTCTGCGGACGAACGCCCGCTGCTCGGCAGGGCGGCTGCCGAGACCCAGGCCGGTGGTCAGAAGCAGCTCACCGCCCTTGAGTAGCGATGCGATGTTGGGGACCTCGCCCGCGTGCACCCAGCGCACGGTGCGGCCGAGCCGGTCGGCTCCGGACACCACCTCGGGGAGTCCGCTGCGCAGCCCCGGCAGCTCAAGGGCTCGCTGCACGGTGATGCCGCCCTGGGTCTCCACTGGCTCTGGCCTCGCGCTTCGGGGTCGGTCGGACCGGGCGCGTCACGCGGTTGCGGTCGCCCTGGTCAGGAAGGTACCGGCCCGGGGCACCGGGGGCATCGCCGGGGGCGGCGGGCCGTTGACAGGGGCCCGGCCCGCTGCGATCTTGAAAATCCCGTACCCGGACGAGTGGGAGAAGCCATGGGCGCCGAAGCGCCGCCGCCCGACGAGCCCCTGCCCGGACTCGCCGAAGCGCCGCCGCACGACGAGCCCCTGCCCGGGCCGCTCGTCGGGGCCGACTGGCTCGCCGGACGGCTCGGTTCGCCGGGGCTGCTGGTCCTCGACGCCTCCGTCGGCGCGCACCGGGGCTCCGCCCGGCGGATCGTGGGGGCGAGACCCTTCGACATCGACGGGCCGCTCTCCGACCCCGCGGGGCCGCTGCCCCACACGATGCCCGGTGCCGGGCGGTTCACCGACGAACTGCGCTCCCTCGGCCTTCACGACGGCGACACGGTCGTGGTCTACGACGCCGTGGGCCTCTACTCCGGCGCCCGCGCCTGGTGGATGCTCCGGGCGATGGGCTTCGACCGGGTGGCGGTGCTCGACGGGGGACTGCCCGGCTGGGCGGCCGCCGGACTGCCGATGGAGAGCGGCGCGCCCGCGGCGCCCCCGGAGCGCGGGGACTTCACGGCGGTCCCGCGCCCGGAGCTGTTCGTGGGCGCGGACGAGGTGGCGGCGGCCCTCTCGGATCCGGCGAGTGCCGTCGTCGACGCCCGGTCCCGGGAACGCTTTCGCGGTACGGCTCCCGAGCCGCGAGCGGGGCTGCGGGGCGGCCATATGCCGGGGGCGGTCAGCCTGCCCTTCACCGAGGTCCAGCACGAGGGCCGGATGCGTTCGGCGGCGGAACTGCGCGCCGTGTTCGCCGCTCGGGCGCAGGGCCGGGAACGGCTGCTCTTCAGCTGCGGATCGGGGGTCACCGCCTGCGTGCCGGCGCTGGCCGCCGCGCTGGCCGGATACCGCGATCTGGCGGTGTACGACGGGTCCTGGAGCGAGTGGGGGCTGCCCTCGGAGGGCCGCCCGGTCGTGACGGGCGGCGAGGCGGAGACCGGCTGACGGCGGCGTCGGCCGCGCGGCGCGACCCCGTGAGGGGGACGTCGCCCCCGCCGGCGCCCGTCCTGGGCCGTCCACCCGGCGGGCTCAGACCGGCAGCGCAGCCACCGTTTCCCGGCCGGCCCCCCCCAGGCCCCCCGGCCGGACGCGCGACACCGAAAGCCGGACCGGGGCACTGACCGTGTTCGGTGAGAACCCGTTCACATCTCCCGGGAACCTCGCGATGTACGTGTATCCGTGAAGGCCCCGTTCGCGGACAGGGCCACGGCCGTCGGCGCCGTCGCGAACGCCGTCCATGGCAGTACCCCAACGGGCCGGTCCGTTCCGCCGCAACCGGGTTCTCGGCCCGGCCGGCCGTGGCTCCTGGGAAGCCGTACCGGACCGGCCGGGCCCGCCGTGCCTCAGCCCACGTACGCCCCGCTGGCCGTCAGCCGCAGTGCCGTGTCGATCAGCGGCACATGGCTGAACGCCTGCGGGAAGTTGCCCACCTGGCGCTGGAGTCGCGCGTCCCACTCCTCGGCCAGCAGGCCCAGGTCGTTGCGGAGGGACAGCAGCCGTTCGAAGAGCCGCCGGGCCTCGTCGACCCGGCCGATCATCGCGAGGTCGTCCGCCAGCCAGAAGGAACATGCCAGGAACGCGCCCTCGTCGCCCTCCAGGCCGTCCACGCCGGCGTCCTCGCCCGAGGTGGGATAGCGCAGCACGAAGCCGTCCTCGGTGGACAGCTCCCGCTGGATCGCCTCGATGGTGCCGATGACCCGCTTGTCGTCGGGCGGCAGGAACCCCATCTGCGGGATCAGCAGCAGGGAGGCGTCCAGCTCCTTCGACCCGTAGGACTGGGTGAAGGTGTTGCGCTCCCTGTCGTAGCCCCGTTCGCAGACGTCGCGGTGGATGTCGTCCCGCAGTTCGCGCCACTTCTCCAGCGGCCCCTCGGTGTCACCGGACTCGATCAGCTTGATCGTCCGGTCGACCGCGACCCAGGCCATCACCTTGGAGTGCACGAAGTGCCGGCGCGGACCGCGCACCTCCCAGATGCCCTCGTCCGGCTCCTCCCAGTGCTTCTCCAGGTACTCGATCAGCTTGAGCTGGAGACCGGTCGCGTAGTCGTTACGGGCCAGCCCGGTCATGTGCGCGAGGTGCAGGGCCTCGGTGACCTCGCCGTACACGTCCAGCTGGAGCTGGCCCGCGGCGCCGTTGCCGACCCGGACCGGGCCGGAGTTCTCGTAACCGGGCAGCCATTCCAGCTCGGCCTCGCCCAGCTCGCGCTCACCCGCGATGCCGTACATGATCTGCAGGTTCTCGGGGTCGCCCGCGACCGCCCGCAGCAGCCACTCGCGCCAGGCACGGGCCTCCTCGCGGTAGCCCGTGCGCAGCAGCGAGGAGAGCGTGATCGCGGCGTCGCGCAGCCAGGTGTAGCGGTAGTCCCAGTTGCGGGAACCGCCGATGTCCTCCGGCAGGGAGGTGGTCGGCGCGGCGACGATGCCGCCGGTCGGCGCGTACGTCAGGGCCTTCAGGGTGATCAGCGACCGGACCACGGCCTCGCGGTAGGGGCCGTGGTAGGTGCACTGGTCGACCCACTCGCGCCAGAAGTCCGCGGTGGCCTCCAGGGAGCCCTCCGGGTCCGGGAGCGCCGGCGGTTCGCGGTGCGAGGGCTGCCAGCTGATGGTGAACGCGATCCGGTCACCGGGGGCGACGGTGAAGTCGGAGTACGTCGTCAGGTTCTCGCCGTACGTGTCCGCCGGGGTGTCGTACCAGACCGAGTCGGGGCCCGCGACGGCGACCGTACGGCCGTCCACCTTGTGCACCCACGGGGTGACGCGCCCGTAACTGAACCGCATGCGCAGCTCCGAGCGCATCGGCACCCGGCCGCTGATTCCCTCCACGATCCGGATCAGCTGGGGCGCGCCGTCACGCGGCGGCATGAAGTCGGTCACTCTGACCGTGCCGCGCGGCGTATCCCATTCCGACTCCAGGATCAGGGAGTCCCCGCGATATCTGCGGCGGTCCGCCGCCGGCGGCTCCGCGTCTTCCGCGCGGGCCGGTCCCAGGCGCCAGAAGCCGTGCTCCTCGGTACCCAGTAGTCCCGCGAAGACGGCGTGTGAATCGAAGCGGGGCAGGCACAGCCAGTCGGCCGTGCCGTCCCGGCAGACCAGGGCGGCGGTCTGCATGTCTCCGATAAGTGCGTAATCCTCGATGCGCCCGGCCACGTGCTTCTCCAGTCGAACGGCCATGTCGCCCCGTGGGGCGCTTACTGCGGGTCAAGAGGTCGTTGCTAGGGGTTGAAGTGGGGGAAACCTGCGAGCTCTTACCTCGCCCGGAGCGAGTGTCCGAGCAGGATACGACGCACCCGGGTGATCCGCGCGACGCACTTGACAACAGAGCTGAGCCGAATGAGTGGGGCGTGAGGAACGTGCGGCGATCGTGTGTGGTGGCTGTGCCGGGAGTGGCCGGAAGCAGGCTCCCCTCGTCGCTGTTACCCTGGTAGCCCGTGGACCGGTGGTCGTCCGCAACAGCAGACGAGGCCCCCGAACCGCAGCGACGGCACCTCCGGACTCTCCGGACGGGAACGCCGGTACGCACCTCACGATCGCGACCACGGGAGCCCCCTTTGGCTATGCAGCCCACATCCACGACGACCAAGCACATCTTCGTCACCGGGGGTGTCGCCTCTTCCCTCGGCAAGGGTCTGACTGCCTCCAGCCTCGGTGCCCTGCTCAAGGCGCGTGGCCTTCGGGTCACCATGCAGAAGCTCGACCCCTACCTGAACGTCGACCCGGGCACGATGAACCCCTTCCAGCACGGTGAGGTGTTCGTCACCAACGACGGCGCCGAGACCGACCTGGACATCGGCCACTACGAGCGCTTCCTCGACGTGGACCTCGACGGTTCCGCCAACGTCACCACCGGCCAGGTGTACTCGCAGGTCATCGCCAAGGAGCGGCGCGGCGAGTACCTCGGTGACACCGTGCAGGTCATCCCGCACATCACCAACGAGATCAAGCACCGCATCCGCCGCATGGCCACCGACGACGTCGACGTCGTCATCACCGAGGTCGGCGGCACGGTCGGCGACATCGAGTCGCTGCCGTTCCTGGAGACCGTCCGCCAGGTCCGCCACGAGGTCGGCCGGGACAACGTCTTCGTCGTGCACATCTCGCTGCTGCCCTACATCGGGCCCTCCGGCGAGCTCAAGACCAAGCCCACCCAGCACTCGGTGGCCGCCCTGCGCAACATCGGTATTCAGCCGGACGCCATCGTGCTCCGCGCCGACCGCGAGGTGCCGACCGCCATCAAGCGCAAGATCTCGCTGATGTGCGACGTCGACGAGGCCGCCGTGGTGGCCTGCCCGGACGCCAAGTCGATCTACGACATCCCGAAGGTGCTGCACTCCGAGGGCCTGGACGCCTACGTCGTGCGCAAGCTCGACCTGCCGTTCCGCGACGTCGACTGGACCACCTGGGGCGATCTGCTGGACCGCGTCCACAACCCCGACCACGAGGTCACCGTCGCCCTGGTCGGCAAGTACATCGACCTGCCCGACGCCTACCTCTCGGTCACCGAGGCCATCCGGGCCGGCGGCTTCGCCAACAAGGCCCGCGTCAAGGTCAAGTGGGTCGCCTCCGACGACTGCAAGACCCCGGCCGGAGCCAAGAAGCAGCTCGGTGACGTCGACGCCGTCTGCATCCCCGGCGGCTTCGGCGAGCGCGGCGTCATCGGCAAGGTCGGCGCCATCCAGTACGCTCGTGAGAACAAGGTGCCGCTGCTCGGCCTCTGCCTGGGCCTCCAGTGCATCGTGATCGAGGCGGCGCGCAACCTCGCCGAGATCCCCGACGCCAACTCCACCGAGTTCGACGCCGCCACCGCCCACCCTGTCATCTCGACGATGGAGGAGCAGCTGGCGTACGTCGAGGGCGCGGGCGACCTCGGCGGCACCATGCGGCTCGGCCTGTACCCGGCGAAGCTCGCCGAGGGCTCGCTGGTCCGTGAGGCCTACGACGGCCAGCCGTACGTGGACGAGCGTCACCGGCACCGCTACGAGGTCAACAACGCCTACCGCGCCGAGCTGGAGAAGAAGGCCGGTCTGGTCTTCTCCGGCACTTCCCCGGACAACAAGCTCGTCGAATACGTCGAGTACCCGCGCGAGGTCCACCCCTACCTGGTCGCCACCCAGGCGCACCCGGAGCTGCGCTCCCGCCCGACCCGCCCGCACCCGCTCTTCGCGGGCCTGGTGAAGGCGGCCGTCGCGCGCAGGACGGGCACCGCGCCGGGCAAGTAACGGCATCCCCGCAGGCGTTACGGTTGACCGGGGTACCCGTCCTTCGAGGACGGGTACCCCGGTCACTGCTTTTTGTGGGAGGACGTAGATGGGTTTCCAGGACACGCCCGAGGAATGGCCGGTCACCGCGACCGAGACTCCGTTCCGGGGCAACAAGACCAGCGTCCGCACCGATGAAGTGGAGATGCCCGACGGCACGGTCGCCCGCCGCGACTACCAGGTCCACCCCGGCTCGGTCGCCGTGCTCGCGCTCGATGACGAGGACCGTGTCCTCGTGCTGCGCCAGTACCGTCATCCGGTGCGCCAGAAGCTGTGGGAGATTCCGGCCGGACTCCTCGACATCCCCGGTGAGAACCCGCTGCACGCCGCGCAGCGCGAGCTCTACGAGGAGGCGTACGTCAAGGCCGAGGACTGGCGGGTGCTGACGGACATCTACACGACGCCCGGCGGCTGCGACGAGGCGGTACGGATCTTCCTCGCCCGGAACATCTCCGAAGCGGACGGCGAGCGCTTCGAGGTCTCCGAGGAGGAGGCCGACATGGAGCTGGCCCGGGTACCGCTCCAGGACCTGGTACGAGGTGTCCTCGCCGGGGACCTGCACAACAACTGCCTGGTGGTGGGCGTGCTCGCGCTCACGGCGGTGCTCGGGGGCGACGGGGCCGACTCACTGCGGCCCGCCGAGGCGCCCTGGCCCGCCCGGCCGTTCGAGGCCTGACGGCCTGACGGCCTGACGGCCTGACGGATCCGCGGGGGAGCGGCGCGCGCGGCCCCGCGCCGTCACTCCCTTGCATCCCCCGATCGGAAAAAATGCTGATCCGATCGGAGGATCTTCCCGCCGCGCTCCCCCTGATCCGCCCACCCGCCTGAACTACGCTCGGAACGCCCTGACCGGAGTCCCGGCGGGCGACGCGTGCAGCGAAGTGGAGCGTGGCCCGTGACGGATCAGGCGGTGGACACCAGCGACCCGGCCGAGGCAGCGGGGACCGAGGGGCCGGCCGCCGTCGAACCACCCCGATTCTTCGGGCGCGAGCGCGAGTTGAAGGAACTGCGGGCCGATATCGAACGGGCCGGTCTTGACACCATGGCCGGTCGCAGGAGCGGCCGGGCCCGGGTCCTGCTGATCGCCGGACGCCCGGGCTCCGGCCGCAGCGCACTGGCCGCTGAACTCACCCGCCGGCTGCTCGGCACGGGCGACTATCCCGACGGGCTGATCCGTGTCCGGCTCACCGAGCCCGGCGGCACCCCCGTCTCCGCCGAGTGCGCCGCGCGCGAACTGCTGCGCGGGCTGGATGTGACCGGTCCACCCGGCGCCGACGCCGACGAACTGTCCGAGATGGTCCGCGAGGCGCTCGCCGTCCGCCGCGTCCTGCTTCTGCTCGACGACGCGTCCGACGCCGAGCAGGTCGACCCGCTGCTGCCGGACAACCCGGACTGTCTTGTCGTCGCCACCGCACAGGGACCGCTGACCGGCATTCCCGGTGTCCGGCCGTGCACCATCGGCGGCCTGGACGCGGGTTCCGCCGTGGAACTGCTCGCCCGTGTGATCGGCCAGGTCAGGATCACCGTCGACCCGCTGACGGCCGAGACCCTGGCGGAGGAGTGCGGCGGGCAGCCCGCCGCACTGGTCATGATCGGGGGCTGGCTGGCCGCCCACCCGATGGCCTCGGTCGCCGATGTCACCAAGCAGCTGCGGGAGCTGCCGGAGGACACCGAACAGCCCGCCGGCGCCCGCCCGCTGGCCCGCGCCTTCCGGCTGGTCCACGACTCGCTGCCGCCGACCGCCGCCCGGATACTGCGGCTGCTCTCCCTCGCCCCGGCCGGGCTCGCCGACGCCCACACCGCGTCGGCCCTCGCCGGCTGTTCCGTCTCGGCGGCCCGGACCACCCTCGACGACTTCGTACGGCTGGGGCTGCTGCGCGGCGACGGGGCCGAGCAGCAGCAGTACGAGGTGCCCGGCTGCCTTGCCGCGCTGCTGCGGGCACTGCTGGAGGACCGGGACCGGCAGGCCGAGATCCAGCTCGCCAGGGCTCGGATGCTGGAGCGCACCGTGCGCCTGCTCCAGTCCTGCCGCGCGGTCACCGAACCCGAGGGCTCCCCGGCACGGCGCAAGCTCGCGGGGCTGCCGCGGTCCTTGCGCTTCCCCGGCCCCGAGGCGGCGGCGGCCTGGCTGCGGATGCGCAGGCCGGCTCTGGTCGCCTCCGCCCGGATCGCCGTAGAGGACGGTGAACTCGACACCCTGGCAAGGCGGTTGGTGGCCGCTCTGGTGCGGGCACTGGCGGTGCACGAGGGCACGGAGGCGGCCGCTCCCGAGCTGTACGGACTGCACAGCCTGGTGCTGGCCGTCGCGGAGCGGCGTGACCTGCCCCGGGAGCGGGCGGCCGCGCTGCTCAACCTCGCCGATCTGGACGCCGGGACCGGACGGACCCGCGAGGCGCTGGCCCGCTACCGGGCCGCGCTGGACGCGGGCCGGGCCGCCAGGGATCCGTACGCCACCGGCCGTGCCATGGAATCGGTGGGCGGCGCCTACGCGGAGCTGGGCGACTTCCAGCGGGCCTCGGACTGGTACGGGCGGGCGCTCGCCCAGCGGCTCACCCAGGGGGAGCGGGCCGACGAGGCGCGGCTGTACGGGCGGCTCGGCACCGTTCACACCTACGCCGGACGGTACGGCGAGGCGCTGCGGAACTGGCGGGCGGCCGCGGCCGGCTACCGCAGGCTCGGCGATGTGCCCGCGCAGGCGCGGGCGCTCAGCGAGGCCGCCAGGGTCCAGGAGTACGCGGGCCGTCCGCAGGAGTCGCTGCGGACGTGCCGGGAGGCCGTGGAGTGGGCGCGCCGGGCGAAGGACGTGCGGCTCCAGGCCGCGCTGGAGCTCCGGCTGGCCGACACCCTCGACCGGCTCGGCGACCCGGCGGCTGCGGGTCTTCACAGGGGTGCGGCCGAGAGACTGCTGGGCGAGGAGAGCGCAGCCTACGAAATCCGTAGTGCGACGACAGAAAAATAATGCTTTGTAAGGCTAGACAGCGAGAAGTCCTTCATTAAACTGGCTGTGCCGCGGGTCTTCGCGGTGTCTCCATTTATGCTGTGTTTGTCCGGGTATCTATCGCTATGCCCGGATGCCCCTCCGAGCCAAGGACCGTGATCGACGTGAAGGTCGGCATCCCCCGCGAAGTCAAGAACAACGAGTTCCGCGTGGCGATCACGCCTGCCGGTGTGCACGAGCTCGTCCGCCACGGCCACCAGGTCGTCGTCGAAGAGAACGCCGGTGCCGGCTCCTCCATCGCGGACGAGGAGTACCTCGCCGCCGGGGCGCAGATCCTGCCCACCGCCGACGAGGTGTGGGCCACCTCGGACCTGCTGCTGAAGGTCAAGGAGCCCGTCGCCGAGGAGTACCACCGCCTCCGCAAGGACCAGACCCTCTTCACGTACCTGCACCTCGCCGCCTCCCGCGCGTGCACGGACGCCCTGCTGGAGTCCGGTGCCACCGCCATCGCCTACGAGACCGTCGAGACCGCGAACCGCGCTCTGCCGCTGCTCGCCCCGATGTCCGAGGTCGCGGGCCGGCTAGCCCCGCAGGTCGGCGCCTACCACCTGATGCGTTCGGTCGGCGGCCGCGGTGTGCTGCCCGGCGGTGTCCCCGGCACGGCCGCCGGCCGGGCCGTCGTCATCGGCGGTGGCGTCTCCGGCTGGAACGCCACACAGATCGCCGTCGGTCTCGGCTTCCACGTCACACTGCTCGACAAGGACATCAACAAGCTCCGCGAGGCCGACAGGATCTTCGGCACCAAGGTGCAGACCGTCGTCTCCAACGCCTTCGAACTGGAGAAGGCCGTCGTCGAGGCAGACCTCGTCGTCGGTGCCGTGCTGATCCCCGGCGCCAAGGCCCCGAAGCTGGTCACCAACGAGCTCGTCGCCAAGATGAAGCCCGGAAGTGTACTTGTCGACATTGCAATTGATCAGGGTGGCTGCTTCGAGGACTCGCACCCGACGACGCACGCCGAGCCGACCTTCATGGTTCACGACTCGGTCTTCTACTGCGTCGCGAACATGCCGGGCGCGGTCCCGAACACCTCGACGTACGCCCTCACCAACGCGACGCTGCCCTACATCGTGGAGCTCGCGAACCGGGGCTGGGCCGAGGCGCTGCGCCGTGACGCCGCACTCGCCAAGGGGCTCAACACCCATGACGGGCAGGTCGTTTACCGTGAGGTGGCCGAGGCGCACGGCCTCGACCACGTCGAACTGGGCACGCTTCTCGGCTGACGGGTCAACGCTTTCCGTCAACCTTGTGCGAACGGCCGGACCTTGCCTGCGAGGTCCGGCCGGACGTATGCCTGGACCCCTGCGGGGCCCGTGCAACTCGCCTCGAACGTAACCCTTTAACCGATTCGTGCACCCGCGAAAAGTGTGCCCGAGGGGCTGCGCACCCTTGACAGCGGGGTGTTCGATTGCCGACACATCGGGCCGGGTCCGTCGGATTGTGTTGCTGCGGACCGGTGACACGCCATAGAGTCGCCAATCGTCGGCATGGTGCCACGCTGACCTATCGATAAGTTTCCTGGTCACGTCCAAGGAGGTAAGACGACTTGTGAATGAGTCGACATTTACTCCCGGGGGTGTTCATCCAGGGATGCCGGCGCGGGGCCAGAGCCCGAACGGGCTGGAGGCTGTCGGCTCCGTCGCTGTCCGCACCTTCACCACCCACCAGCACATGACGACAGCCCCCCAGATGATGGACGGCCTACACGTGAACGCCATGGCCGGCAACGAGAGTGGCCGGGACACCGCCCACTTCGCCGACTTCGACGAAGCGCCCCAGGGGCACTTCTACGACCCAGACGCCGAGTACGAGCCCGATCCGGAGTACGCGGCCACCCTCGCGCCCGACGCCGCACGGCAGCGCCGCGAGCGGATCGGCCCGACCGGCCGGCCCCTGCCCTACTTCCCGATCCCGGGCCCGCTGACCGATCACGGTCCCGCGAAGATCATCGCGATGTGCAACCAGAAGGGCGGCGTCGGCAAGACCACGTCGACCATCAACCTGGGTGCCGCGCTCGCGGAGTACGGCCGCCGCGTCCTGCTCGTCGACTTCGACCCGCAGGGAGCCCTTTCGGTCGGCCTCGGTGTGAACCCGATGGAGCTCGACCTCACCGTCTACAACCTGCTCATGGAGCGGGGCATGGCGGCCGACGAGGTGCTCCTGAAGACCGCCGTGCCCAACATGGACCTGCTGCCGAGCAACATCGACCTGTCGGCCGCCGAGGTCCAGCTGGTCAGCGAGGTCGCCCGCGAATCCACGCTCCAGCGTGCCCTGAAGCCGCTGATGGCCGACTACGACTACATCGTGATCGACTGTCAGCCCTCGCTCGGCCTGCTGACCGTGAACGCCCTCACCGCCGCGCACAAGGTGATAGTGCCGCTCGAGTGCGAGTTCTTCGCGCTCCGCGGTGTGGCACTGCTCACCGAGACCATCGAGAAGGTCCAGGAACGGCTCAACCCGGAACTGGAGCTGGACGGCATCCTCGCCACCATGTACGACTCCCGTACGGTGCACAGCCGCGAGGTCCTCGCGCGAGTCGTCGAGGCCTTCGACGATCACGTCTACCACACGGTCATCGGCCGCACGGTCCGCTTCCCGGAGACCACGGTCGCCGGTGAGCCCATCACCACGTACGCCTCCAACTCGGTCGGTGCCGCCGCCTATCGCCAGCTCGCCAGGGAGGTGCTCGCCCGGTGTCACGCCGAGTGAGTCTGCCCGGGGCCGACGAACTGTTCCGTACCACCGGAGGGATGGGGCTTCAGTCCTCGTCTCCGGCGGAGCGGCGGCGCAAGGCGAACGGCGAGACCCGGGTACCGGCTCCGGCCGGCGAGGGGGACTCCGGGGACGGCACACCGGGGGAGGGCGCCGGCTCCGGCGGCGCCTCCGAAAGTGCGGCACCCTCCTCGCAGGAGGAGCACTCCGCGGCGGACACCGACTCCGGCGCCGCCGGCTCGCGCAGCCGCGGCGGTGAGAACGACCGCGTCGCGGTGGCCGCACAGGCCGGCCGCCGCCCGCAGCCGCCGTCCTCGCAGGAACCGGTTCCCGCCCCCGTCGTGCAGCAGCAGCGCCGACGGGGCGGCGGACGCGGCGCCAACCGGCGGCCCAGCGGCCGGGAGCGGCACGACGAGAAGATCACGGTCTACGTCTCCGCCGAGGAGCTGATGGACCTCGAACACGCGCGTCTCGTGCTGCGCGGCGAGCACGGCCTCGCCGTCGACCGGGGACGCATCGTCCGTGAGGCCGTCGCCGTGGTTCTCGCGGACCTGGAGTCACGGGGCGACGCGAGCATCCTCGTACGGCGGCTGCGCGGCCGCTGAGCGGTGCGGCGCCGGTAGCCTGCCCGGAGGGCGGCCGCCGCCGGGCGGCGCGGCCCGTCCCGAACGGGCCGCCGCCCGCTGCCCGATTCCCGTCGCACCCTGGATCTCCATGCCCCCACCCGACCGCCCCGCCCGCACGTCCCGCCGCCCCCTGGGCCGTGGGCCGGGCGGCGGACCCGTTCCCGGGGACGGGCCGCCGGACGCGGTGGGTGTCTCCCCGGCTCCCGTGGCGTCAAGGATCTCCGCGGACGGTGTTCCCGCTGTCGGGGCCCCCGCGGTGGGCGAGGGGCCGGCTGCGGACGCGGGCCCGGCGGTGGACGAGGGCGTGGCGGCGGAAGGGGATGTGGCGGCGGATGAGGCCCCCGCTGCCGCATGCGATGCCGCGGACCCCGCCCCCGAGCCCGGCACCCCCGCTGCCGGCACCCCTGCTCCCGACGACGGGCGCTTCACCGTTCGGCTGGCGAACTTCGAGGGGCCGTTCGATCTGCTGCTCCAGCTCATCTCCAAGCACAAGCTGGATGTGACCGAGGTCGCCCTGTCCAGGGTCACCGACGAGTTCATGGCGCACATCCGGGCCATGGGACCGGACTGGGACCTCGACCAGACCACGGAGTTCCTTGTCGTCGCGGCGACGCTCCTGGATCTGAAGGCCGCCCGGCTGCTGCCCGCCGCCGAGGTGGAGGACGAGGGCGACCTGGCGCTCCTGGAGGCCAGGGACCTGCTCTTCGCGCGGCTGCTGCAGTACCGCGCGTACAAGCGCATCGCCGAGATCTTCAGCGCCCGCCTCGCATCGGAGGGCCGCCGCTTCCCCCGTACCGTCGGGCTGGAACCGCACCACGCGGAGCTGCTGCCCGATGTCGTCATCAGCATCGGGGCCGAGGGCTTCGCCCGGCTCGCCGTGAAGGCCATGCAGCCGAAACCCAGGCCGCAGGTCTACGTCGACCACATCCACGCCCCGTTGGTGAGCGTGCGCGAGCAGGCGGCGATCGTGGTGGAGCGGCTGCGGGAGGCGGGCGAGATCAGCTTCCGGGAGCTGACCGGGGACGCCCCGGACACGCTCACCGTCGTCGCACGGTTTCTCGCCCTGCTGGAGCTCTACCGGGAGAAGGCCGTCGTCCTGGACCAGGACGAGGCGCTCGGTGAGCTCACGGTGCGCTGGGCGGGCGGAGAAGGGGCCGGGCCCACCGTGACGGACGAGTTCGACCAGGAGGCACAGAACGTGCACGACGGGCAGCAGGACGTAAAGGCACAGAGCGTGCGGGACACACAGCGGGACGTGAGGGCGCCTGACGTGCGGGACACGCAGCGGGACGTGAGAGCGCAGAACGTGAACGATGCGCAGCGGGACGTGAAGGCATGAGTGAGCAGGACGCCACCGGCTCCGCCGTCGCGGGTCTCGAACTCAAGCCGGCCCTGGAGGCCGTCCTCATGGTCGTGGACGAGCCCGCGACCGAGGAACACCTGGCCAAGGTGGTGGAGCGGCCCCGGCGGGCCGTCGCCGACGCGCTGCGGGAGCTGGCCGACGAGTACACCGTGCAGCGCCGGGGTTTCGATCTCCGGCTGGTCGCGGGCGGCTGGCGCTTCTACACGCGCCCCGAGTACGCGGCCGCGGTCGAGGGCTTCGTCCTGGACGGCCAGCACGCCCGGCTGACCCAGGCGGCGCTGGAGACCCTGGCGGTGGTCGCGTACCGCCAGCCGGTGAGCCGGTCGAGGGTCTCCGCGGTGCGCGGCGTGAACTGTGACGGGGTCATGCGGACCCTGTTGCAGAGGGGGCTGGTAGAGGAAGCGGGCGCGGAACCCGAAACAGGTGCGATCCTGTACAGGACGACGAACTACTTTCTGGAGCGGATGGGCCTGCGTGGCCTGGATGAGCTCCCGGAGCTCGCGCCCTTCCTCCCCGAGGCGGACGCGATCGAGGCCGAGACGCTAGAGGGTGTGCCGTCGTTCGATCCGGACGCACCGGACACCCCGGATACTCACGCAGACGACAAGACGGACTTTTGATGCGAAGCAGTGGCAGGAACAGCGGCAGCAGCAGCGGTGGCGGCGGCAGGAGCGGCGGCAACAGCGGCGGCAGGAACAGCGGCGGCGGCAGGAGCGGCGCCGGCAGGAACAACAGCGGCACCGGCCGGAACAGCAACCCGAACGCCCGGGTTCCCGGATCCGAGCGCGACGACAAGCAGGACCAGCGCCCCCGCCGCCCCAGGCCCGAGGAGCGGCGCTACGACGTCGGCAACGACAAGCCCGGCGGCGACGGCGGCACCCGCAAGGGCCGCGGCGCGTCCGCCCGCGGTGGCGCCAAGGGCGGCCCGAAGGCGGCGACGCCCGGCTCCGCCAGGAGCGGCGGCCAGCGGCGTGCACCGTACGGCGCCGCGTCCCGCCCGCGTGAGCTCGACGCCAAGATCGAGCAGCGCAACCGCGACAGGTACGCGGACAAGCCCTCGGTCAGCACCCCCAGGACCCACCCGGGCGCCGAGCAGGAGGGCGAGCGGCTGCAGAAGGTCCTCGCCCGGGCCGGCATGGGCTCGCGCCGCGCGTGCGAGGAGCTCATCGAGCAGTCCCGCGTCGAGGTGAACGGCCAGATCGTCGTCGAGCAGGGCATGCGTGTCGACGTGCACAAGGACGAGATCAAGGTGGACGGCCTCACCGTCGCCACCCAGTCGTACCTCTTCTTCGCGCTGAACAAGCCCGCCGGTGTCGTCTCCTCCATGGAGGACCCGGACGGCCGTCAGTGCCTCGGTGACTACGTCACCAACCGTGAGACGCGTCTCTTCCACGTCGGCCGGCTGGACACCGAGACCGAGGGCATCATCATGCTCACCAACCACGGCGAGCTGGCCCACCGTCTCACCCACCCGAAGTACGGCGTGAAGAAGACCTACCTCGCGGCGATCCAGGGTCCGCTCCCGCGCGACCTGGGCAAGCGGCTCAAGGACGGCATCCAGCTGGAGGACGGGTACGCCCGCGCCGACCACTTCCGCGTCGTCGAGAACACCGGCAAGAACTACCTCGTCGAGGTGACCCTCCACGAGGGCCGCAAGCACATCGTGCGCCGGATGCTGGCCGAGGCCGGCTTCCCCGTCGAGCGGCTCGTGCGCACGTCGTTCGGGCCGATCCCGCTGGGCGACCAGAAGTCGGGCTGGCTGCGCCGGCTCACCAACACCGAAGTGGGCATGCTGATGCGCGAGGTCGGTCTGTAGGCCACCCCGCCGGGTCCGAGGACCCCGCACACCGCTCACGGCCCGCGGCCGGTTCCTGGATTTCGATTTTCGGACAGGAACCGGCCGCGGGTCTTTCGCTGTCCCCGTTCCTTCTTTATAGTCAGAGTGACTATTAAGGAGGCGGGCGTGAGCCTCGCGGACATACTCGATCCCCTGCGGCAACCCCTGGTGACGGTGCTGGACACCCCGGTCAGCTGGACCGAGGTGCTGGGCTTCGGCAGCGGGGCGCTGTGTGTATGGCTCGTCGCCCGCCAGCACCTCGCCAACTGGCCGATCGGCATCGCCAACAACGTCTTTTTCATCCTGCTGTTCACCCAGTCCGGTCTGTACGCCGACGCGGGCCTCCAGATCGTCTTCATCGCCCTTGCCGCGTACGGCTGGTGGACCTGGACCCACGGGGGCGGACCAGGAGCCGACGGCCTGCCGGTGCGTCACACCACCCGCGCCGAATGGACCGCGCTGCTCGCGGCGGGGCTGGTGGGGACTCTCGCGCTGACCGCCCTGCTCGACCGGGCCACCGACTCGACGGTGCCCTTCTGGGACGCCCTGACGACCGCGCTGTCGCTGGCGGCGACGTACGGGCAGTGCAGGAAGCTCGTCGAGTCCTGGTGGCTGTGGATCGCGGCCGACGTGGTCTACATCCCGCTGTACGCGTACAAGGAGCTCTATCTGACCTCGCTGCTGTACGCGGGCTTCCTGACGCTGTGCCTGATCGGCCTGCGCAACTGGAAACGGGATCTCACCGTCCGTCACCCGGAGCCTGTGGAGGCCACGGCATGAAGCGATTCGCCCACGGGCTGGTGCTCGGGAAGTTCTATCCGCCGCACGCCGGCCACCACCACCTCGTCCGTACCGCCCGGGACCGCTGCGAGCGGCTCACCGTGCTCGTCTGCGCCGCCTCGGTGGAGTCCGTGCCGCTCGCCGACCGGGTCGCCTGGATGCGTGAGGCGCACCCGGACGTGACGGTGGTGGGCGCCGTCGACGACACCCGGATGGATCTCCACGACCCGGCGATCTGGGACGCCCACATGGCCGTCTTCACCGGGGCCGTGCCCGAGCCCGTGGACGCCGTCTTCACCTCGGAGCCGTACGGGGACGAACTCGCCCGTCGCTTCGGTGCCGAGTCCGTCTGCGTGGACCCGGGCCGCACGGTCTTCCCGGTCTCCGGTACCGCCGTCCGCGCGGACCCCGTCGCCTGCTGGGACTTCCTCGAACCCCCGGTCCGGGCCGCCCTCACCCGCCGGGTCGTCGTCCTGGGCGCCGAGTCCACCGGCACCACCACCCTGGCCCGCGACCTCGCCGGTCACTACCGGCGGCGCGGCGGCGTCTGGGCGCACACGGGCTACGTCGCCGAGTACGGGCGCGAGTTCAGCGAGCGCAAGCTCGCCGGTCTGCGGGCCGAGTGGCCCGGGGCCCAGTGGGAGGACGTCTCCTTCACCACCCACGACTTCCCCCTCATCGCCGAGACCCAGAACACCCGCGAGGAGGCCGCCGCCCGCACCGGCTCCCCGCTCCTCGTCTGCGACACCGACTCCTTCGCCACGACCGTGTGGCACGAGCGGTACGTCGGCGGCCGCAACCCGCTGGTCGAGCGGATCGCCGACCGGGTCACCCATCACCTGTGGCTGCTCACCGACCACGAGGGCGTCGCCTTCGAGGACGACGGGCTGCGCGACGGCGAGGAGCTGCGGCCCTGGATGACGGACCGTTTCCGGGCCGAACTCACCCGCACCGGGCGCACGTTCACCGAGATCACCGGCAGCCGCCGGGACCGCCTGACCGCCGCTGTCACGGCCGTCGACGCGCTGCTCGCCACCGGCTGGGACTTCGCCGCACCGCTGCCGGAGCGACGATGAGCGATGCCGCCCCCGAGGGGTACGACCCGCACGCCTTCGAACCCTTCGCCGTCACCGTGGACCTCGCCGTCTTCACGGTCCGCGACTCACGCCTGCACGTCCTGCTCGTCGAACGCGGCGAGGACCCGTACAAGGGCCGCTGGGCGCTGCCCGGCGGATTCGTGCTGCCCCGGGAGTCCGCCGGGACCGCGGCCCGCCGGGAGCTGGCCGAGGAGACCGGGCTGACCGAGGACACCGTCTCGGCCCTCCATCTGGAGCAGCTGCGTACCTACACCGACCCGGACCGCGACCCGAGGATGCGGGTCGTGTCCGTCGCCTACGCCGCCCTCGTGCCGGATCTCCCGGAACCGCACGGCGGCGGCGACGCGGCCAGCGCCCGGTGGTGGGACACCGGGCGGCTCGGCGCGCTCGCCTTCGACCACGACCGCATCCTCGCCGACGCCCGCGCCAGGATCGGCGCCAAACTCGAATACACCTGCCTGGCCACCGCGTTCTGCCCGCCCGAATTCACCCTCGGAGAGCTCCAGCAGGTGTACGAGACGGTCTGGGGCGTCGAGCTGGACCGGCCCAACTTCCGGCGCAAGGTCCTCGCCACGCCCGGCTTCGTCCAGGCGGCGGAGGGATCACCGCGCCGCACCGGCGGACGGGGAAAACCCGCCGCCCTCCACCGGGCGGGCGCCGCCACCGCTCTGCACCCTCCCCTGCTGCGACCGGAAGGAAGAAGCACATGATCGTGACCAGGACCCTCACCAAACACGCCGCCACCGGCGCGCTCACCGGGCTGGCGCTCGGCGACGCGCTGGGCTTCCCGACCGAGTTCAACAATGTGCCCTCGATCCTCGCCAAGTGCGGTCCGTGGCGCCAGATGCGGCTGCCGAAGCCCGCGATCGTCACCGACGACACCCAGATGACCCTGGCCCTCGGGCGCGGTATCCGCACCGCCATGGACCGCGGGCTGCTCACGCCGCTGCGGCTGGCACGGCCGGTGCGCGAGGAGTTCGTCGACTGGTACCACTCACCCGACAACAACCGTGCCCCCGGCCGCACCTGCATGACCGCCTGCCGGCTGCTCGACAGCGACCGTCTCTGGCAGGAGGCCAGCCAGACCGGATCCAAGGGCTGCGGCGCCAACATGCGGGTCGCGCCCGTCGGACTCGTCCCCGGCCTCAGCGAGGAACAGCGCGCCGGCGCCGCCCAGCTCCAGGCGGCCCTCACCCACGGACACCCGACCGCCCTGGCGGCGTCCGACCTCATGGCCCGCGCGGTGTACCTGCTGGCCCAGGGCACGGAGCCGATGGGCCTGATCGGGCAGCTGCGCAGCTACGCCTACGAGAACAGCCACCGCTACCTCACCCGCTGGCTCGGCGACCTCTGGCGCCACGCGGGCGACTCGTCGCCGGAGCTGTACATCCAGCGCGGCTGGGACGAGTGCCTCACCGCGCTGGGCCGGGTCCAGGACGCCCTGAGCCACCCGTCCCCGGAGACCGACCCCTGCGAGACCACCGGCGACGGCTGGATCGCCGAGGAGGCCCTCGCCACCGCCCTGCACTGCTTCCTGCTCTTCCCCGACGAACCCGTCACCGCCCTGCGCCGCGCCGCCTGCACCCGGGGCGACTCGGATTCGCTCGCCTGTCTGACCGGTGCGCTGGCCGGGGCACACCTGGGCTCGGCGGCCTGGCCCAAGGAATGGTCGGAGCGGATCGAGTACCGGAGCGACCTGCTGTCCCTGGGGGCGCTCTGGGACGCTTGAGCCATGCCCACACACGCCACGCTCCTGCGGGAAGCCGGACTGCCGGTCACCGACCTCGGCCCGGTCGTCGCCGGCGAGACTTGTCCGCTGCTGTTCGCCACGGTCTCCGGGGCGCACCTGTACGGGTTCCCTTCCCGGGACTCCGACGTGGACCTTCGGGGGGTCCATGTCCTGCCTGCCGAGGACCTGCTGGGGCTCCGGCAGCCCGAGGAGACGCGCTCGCGGATGTGGGACGGCGACGACGGGGTGGAGATGGACCTCGTCACCCATGATCTGCGCAAGTTCGTCCGGCTGATGCTGAAACCGAACGGCTACGTCCTGGAGCAACTGCTCTCGCCGCTCGTCGTGCACACGACCGATCTGCACACCGAACTGGTGGCCCTCGCCCCGGCTGTCCTCACCCGTAACCACGCCCACCACTACCGGGGATTCGCCAACACCCAGTGGCGGCTCTTCGAGAGGAGCGGCGAACTGAAGCCGCTCCTGTACACCTTCCGGGCGCTGCTCACCGGCGTCCATCTCATGCGCTGCGGTGAGGTGCTGGCCCATCTGCCGTCGCTGCTCGACCGGGTTCCCGCGCCCGCGTATCTCCCCGGCCTGATCGAGGCCAAGGCCGCTGCCGAGCACGGGGGAGCGGACGGGACGGACCCGGCGAGGGCGGCCCGGGACGTGGAGTCGCTGCACCGGGCGCTCGACGCGGCGCAGGCGGAATCGGGGCTCCCGGACACTCCGGGCGGCTTCGACGCACTCCATGAACTGGTGGTACGCGCCCGGCTCGCCTAAGCCGCTCCGTCCGGCGGCGAGGCCAGGGCCGAGGCCCGCCGGGCGCGGATCAGGAAGTCCTCGATCCGTGCCCGGTCGGGGTGCGCAGGCAAGGGCGAGCGGGGGGCCGCCTCGTCGTTCTCGGCGGCCAGCCGGTCCATCCGCCGCTCCACCTCGGACCAGGGCACCTCGCCGCGCCTGACCGACAGCAACGCCTCACGGTCCGCTCCCACGTCGATGGCGAGCTCCCCGGTGCGCAGCAGGTCCCGGGCGGACGTCAGCAGCCGCAGCAGATGCATGGCGTGCTTCCAGCGCGGCGCCCCGTGCGTCCGGACATCGGCCTCCAGCTTGCGGCGCTGCCCCAGCGCGTACCGGGCGAACGTCTCGTGGACCCGCCGGGACAGGAACGCCCCGCGCAGTGCGAGCAGCTCGCGCCCGGTCGCGTCGATCCGCTCCACCAGGGGCGAGTGCAGGCACTCCAGCACGTTGGGGTTGGCCCGCAGCGCCAGTTCGCAGAACCGCTCCAGCTCCCAGGAGAACTGTTCGTCCGCCGGGCCGTCGATGTGCGTCGGGGGCTTGTCGAACCGCCAGAACAACGGGGTCGGGGCCAGGAACACCCCGCGCCGGTCGGTGTCGCTGCCCTCCGTGGCCAGCCCGAAGGCCCGCGAGCCCATCACACAGGAGTAGACCGTGTGGTCGCGGACCAGTGCCTCGTCGCCGGGGGAGATCATGCGGGGAGGGTACGCCCGTCCGTCCGGCGGCTCCGGTCCGGGCCGGGGGTACGCCACCGCCCCGTCTCACGGACAGGGCGGCCCGGCGGCGCACGCCCCGGTCCCTCTAGGCTGAAACGCAAGCGCAGACGCGGCAGGCACAGGCAAGGAGCACGACGTGGCGGTACGAGCGGTCCGCGGAGCCGTCCAGCTGGAGCGGGACGAGGCCGGGCACATGGACGAGCAGGTCAGCGCCCTGCTCACCACCGTCCTGGAGCGCAACAGCCTGGTCGCGGACGATCTGATCAGCATCTGGTTCACGGCCACACCTGACCTGCGCTGCGACTTCCCGGCCGCCGCGGCGCGCGGGATCGGTATCGTCGACGTACCGCTGATCTGCGCGCAGGAGCTGGACATCGAAGGGGCCATGCCCCGGGTGGTCCGGATCCTCGCCCACGTGGAGACGTATCTCGCCAAGTCCGAGATCGCCCACGTCTACCTCGGCGCCACCGCCTCCCTTCGCAAGGACATCGCCCAGTGAGAACCGCCGTCGTCATCGGAACCGGCCTCGTCGGCACCTCCGCGGCCCTCGCCCTCGCCGGGCGCGGCATCAAGGTCCACCTCGTCGACCACGACCCGGAGTCGGCCCGCACGGCGGCCGCGCTCGGCGCCGGTACGGACGAGCCGCCCGAGGGCCGCGTCGATCTGGCGATCGTCGCCGTGCCGCCGGCCCACACCGCTGCCGTGCTCGCCACCGCCATGAACGACGGCGTCGCCCGCGGCTACCTCGACGTCGCGAGCGTCAAGGGCGGACCGCGCCGCGAGCTGGAGGCGCTCGGCACCGACCTCACCCCGTACATCGGTACGCACCCCATGGCCGGCAAGGAGCGCTCCGGCCCGCTCGCCGCCACCGCCGACCTCTTCGAGGGCCGCCCCTGGGTCCTCACGCCCACCCGCGACACCGACACCGAGGTCCTCAACCTCGCGCTGGAGCTGGTCGCGCTCTGCCGGGCCGTTCCGGTGGTCATGGACGCCGACGCCCACGACCGGGCCGTCGCACTCGTCTCCCACACCCCCCAGCTGATCTCGTCGATGGTCGCCGCCCGCCTGGAGGAGGCCGACGAGACCGCGGTACGCCTGTGCGGCCAGGGCATCAGGGACGTCACTCGGATCGCGGCATCCGATCCCCGGATGTGGGTGGAGATCCTGTCCGCCAACCCCGGACCCGTCGCCGATGTCCTCGCCGGCGTCGCCGCCGACCTCGACGAGACCGTCACCGCGCTGCGCGGGCTCCAGTCCGCCGACGAGGACAAGCGCCGCGCGGGCACCGAAGGCATCCAGGACGTCCTGCGCCGGGGCAACGCCGGCCGGGTCCGGGTGCCCGGGAAGCACGGCGCCGCCCCCTCCGCGTACGAGGTCGTGGCCGTCCTCATCAGCGACCGCCCCGGCGAGCTGGCCGGGATCTTCGCGGACGCGGGCCGGGCCGGGGTCAACGTCGAGGACGTACGGATCGAGCACGCCACCGGCCAGCAGGCGGGGCTCGTCCAGCTGATGGTCGAACCGAGCTCCGCTCCGGCCCTGAGCGCGGCCCTGCGCGAACGGGGCTGGTCGATCCGGCCGTAGCCGCAGCTGTAGTAGCAGCTGTAGTAGCCGCAACGGCCGGCCCGCCTCCCCGGCCCATGGGGCGCCTCGCGGTCTCCGCGGTCCTGGCCGTCGTCCGCGGCCCTTGGGGCGCCTGGCCGGGAGGCACTTGTCCACAGGGGTGGTCGGGCTTGCCCCGGCACTCGGTAACCTTGTGCGGGGCGGGTTTCACGCGCCCCGTCCCGCCAGCCCCGTGTACCAGGAAGGTGTCCACCACCGTGGAAACCGTAAGCGCCGCCGCCCGGACCGCCCCGGCCGCAGTGATCGTCGCCATCGACGGCCCCTCCGGCACCGGCAAGTCGAGCACGTCCAAGGCCGTCGCCGCCCAGCTCGGCCTGAGCTACCTGGACACCGGTGCCCAGTACCGTGCCATCACCTGGTGGATGCTGAACAACGGCATCGACGTGCACGACGCGGTGGAGGTGGCGACCGCGGCCGCCAAGCCGGTCATCGTCTCCGGGACCGACCCCGCCGGCCCGACGATCACCGTCGACGGCGAGGACGCCTCCGGCCCGATCCGTACGCAGGAGGTCACCTCCAAGGTCAGCGCCGTCAGCGCCGTCCCGGAGGTGCGCACCCTGATCACCGAGCTGCAGCGCTCCATCGCCGCCGGAGCGGAGCGGGGCATCGTGGTCGAGGGCCGGGACATCGGCACCACCGTGCTGCCCGACGCCGACATCAAGATCTTCCTGACGGCGTCGCCCGAGGCACGTGCCGCCCGCCGCAGCGGCGAGGTGAAGGGCTCCGACCTCACCGCCACCAAGGAGGCGCTGATCAAGCGGGACGCCGCAGACTCCGGCCGCAAGACCTCGCCGCTCGCCAAGGCGGACGACGCGGTCGAGGTGGACACCACGGAGCTGACCCTCCAGCAGGTCATCGAGTGCGTCGTCACCCTCGTCGGGGAGAAGCAGGCCGCGAAGTGACACCTGCCACGGGCGCGCCCACGCTGCGCGGAGCGGCGGTCGGGCGCTCCATCGGGATCGGGCTGATGTACGGGCTCTTCAAGCCCCGTGTCCTCGGCGCATGGCGGGTCCCCGCCTCCGGACCCGTCATACTCGCGGTGAACCACTCGCACAACATCGACGGGCCGATGCTGATGGGCACCGCGCCCCGGCCCGTCCACTTCCTGATCAAGAAAGAGGCGTTCGTCGGCCCCCTGGACCCTTTCCTGCGCGGAATCGGTCAGCTCAAGGTGGACCGTTCGATCGCCGACCGCACCGCCATCACCCACGCCCTCGGCGTGCTGGGGGACGGCGGGGTGCTCGGGATCTTCCCCGAGGGCACCAGGGGCGAAGGAGACTTCGCCTCGCTGCGCGCCGGACTCGCGTATTTCGCGGTACGGAGCGGGGCGCCGATCGTGCCCGTGGCGGTACTGGGAAGCACCGAGCGCCGCGGACGGTTGATATCAGCACTGCCGCCGATGCGCAGCCGTGTCGATGTCGTCTTCGGGGAGGCGTTCGCCGCGCAAGAGGGCGTGCGAAGCTCGTATACGGGTGACGGCGGGCGATGGACGGGCGGCAGCGGCCGCCGGACGCGAGCCGCGCTCGACGAGGCGACCGCGCGGATCCAGGGACGGCTGACCGGCCACCTGGAGCAGGCCAGGCGCCTCACCGGGCGCACCGGGTAAGACATGAGTAGTGGACCGCGTGCTGCGTGGTCCATCGATGATGATGCAAAGAGGAACGGACTTCATGAACGACCAGATTCACTCCGGCGGCTCGGACCACGAGCACGGAGCGCTTGGCGATGCCGAGTACGCGGAGTTCATGGAGCTCGCCGCGCAGGAGGGGTTCGACCCCGAGGACGTCGAGGGTGCCATCGGTGAGGCCGGTCACGGCCCGCTCCCCGCGCTCGCCGTCGTCGGCCGTCCCAACGTCGGGAAGTCGACGCTGGTGAACCGCATCATCGGCCGTCGCGAGGCCGTGGTCCAGGACAAGCCAGGCGTCACCCGTGACCGTGTCAGCTACGAGGCCGAATGGGCGGGCCGCCGCTTCAAGGTCGTCGACACCGGCGGCTGGGAGCAGGACGTCCTCGGTCTGGACGCCTCCGTCGCGGCCCAGGCCGAGTACGCCATCGAGATGGCCGACGCGGTCGTCTTCGTGGTCGACTCCACGGTCGGCGCCACCGACACCGACGAGGCCGTCGTCAAGCTGCTGCGGCGGTCGGGCAAGCCCGTCGTGCTCTGCGCCAACAAGGTCGACGGACAGAGCGGCGAGGCCGACGCTGCCGCGCTCTGGTCGCTCGGTCTCGGCCAGCCGCACCCCGTCTCCTCGCTGCACGGCCGAGGCACGGGCGACATGCTGGACGCCGTGCTGGAGGCGCTTCCCGAAGCCCCGGCCCAGTCGTTCGGCACGGCGGTCGGCGGCCCGCGCCGCATCGCGCTGATCGGCCGTCCGAACGTCGGCAAGTCCTCGCTGCTGAACAAGGTGGCCAACGAGGACCGGGTGGTCGTCAACGAGCTGGCCGGCACCACCCGTGACCCGGTCGACGAGCTGATCACCCTCGGCGGCATCACCTGGAAGTTCATCGACACGGCCGGTATCCGGCGCCGGGTCCACCTCCAGGAGGGCGCGGACTACTACGCCTCGCTGCGCACCGCGGCCGCCGTGGAGAAGGCCGAGGTCGCCGTGATCCTGATCGACTCCAGCGAGTCGATCAGCGTCCAGGACCAGCGCATCGTCACCATGGCCGTCGAGGCCGGGCGTGCGATCGTCGTCGCCTTCAACAAGTGGGACACCCTCGACGAGGAGCGCCGCTACTACCTGGAGCGCGAGATCGAGACGGAGCTCGCGCAGGTCGCGTGGGCCCCGAGGGTCAATGTCTCCGCCCTCACGGGCCGCCACATGGAGAAGCTGGTCCCGGCGATCGAGACCGCGCTGGACGGCTGGGAGACCCGCGTTCCGACAGGCCGGCTGAACGCGTTCCTCGGCGAGATCGTCGCGTCCCACCCGCACCCCATCCGTGGTGGCAAGCAGCCGCGCATCCTCTTCGGCACCCAGGCGGGCACCAAGCCGCCGCGCTTCGTGCTCTTCGCCTCCGGCTTCCTGGAGCACGGTTACCGCCGCTTCGTCGAGCGCCGGCTGCGTGAGGAGTTCGGCTTCGAGGGCACTCCCATCCACATCTCGGTGCGGGTCCGCGAGAAGCGCGGCCGCAACAAGTAGGCAACCGAGCGGCCGCCGTCCCGCGCGTGAGGCGCCGGGACGGCGCCCTGGCGCCTCCCGGGAGTCCCGGGGGTTCCTTGGGAGGCCCTTGGCTCCCCTTGGGGGCAGGGCAACGACGACGGCTGTTCCTCGGAGCCCTGGACTGTACGACGGAGCCCCGGACCACTCGCCTGAGTGAGTGGTCCGGGGCTCCGTCGTACAGTCAGGCGTCCCGTGAGCCGGGTGGCAGTGCCGCAGGCGGTACGCGGCCCGCGTGCCGGCCGACCCGCTGCCACGAGCCCAGGCTGCCGCTGTGCCCGCTGGGACCGCTGCTGGCCGTACTTCCCGCCCCGCCGTGCCCGGAGTGCGTCGAGTGGACGCTCAGCGGGGTGCGTGAGCCGAAGAAGCCGGCACCGAAGGACGGCAGGCCCAGACTCTCCTCGCCGCTCCGATCGCCCGGCAGCGCCCTGAACGACCTGCGGTACTCGGAGTACAGCGCGTCGTAGATCGGGGTGTTGGACGGGCCGCCCGAGGGGTCCTGCGCGGGACGCATGGCAGGGATCGGGCTCGGACGCTGGTGGGAGGGGTCGTATGAGTGCACGTATGTGCCAACGACCTCGCCCTCTGTCGGATGCGGGCGCGCGGGAGAATTAGCTGTTCGCCGCGGGTGCGCCGGGTGTCCGGACATGATCAGGTCCCGGCCAGCGGCATGGCCGCGGCGACCAGGAGACCACCGGCGGCGGCCTTCTCCAGGGCGTCGCGCAGCAGGTCCTCCCGGGGCTGCTGGCCGATCGAACCGGCCGGAGCGGCGTAGACCAGCACGGTCTGGGACTTGTTGGCCGCGGTCCGCCAGCCCTCTGTGACCTGAAGGGGCGCGTGCGCCTGCCACCAGGCCACCGGGGCGCCGCCACCCGTGCCCGGCTGAAGCACCGCGTGCAGCTGCCCCATGGCGAGCAGGATGGACCAGCCGTGCAGCACCTCCGGGACCTGGTCCATCCGGTGGACCGGCCGGAAACTCTGCTCCAGGAGCAGCTGGAGGAACTCGTCGCCGCCGCTGCCGTCGGTGCCGGGGCGGGCGATCGCCCCGGTCGGCTCGACGACCAGGGCGGGGTGGAGTTCGTCGTCGATCAGGACGAGGCCGCTGGTGATGCCGAGCACCGCCTGTTCCGGGACCGCCCGGTCCAGGGAGTCCTGCTCACTGCCGGTGATGCTGCGTACGGCCCCCTGCAGCTGTTCCTCGGCCACCTGGACCACCTGTGACGGGATGCAGGTCGCGTGGGCGAAGGCGAGGACGGCGGTCTCGTCGCCCACGAACAGCACCGTGCTGGTGCGTTCCTGGTCGGAGTCGCCGGGGGTGCGGCAGGAGGTGCAGTCGTAACTGCCGGGGGTGTTGTCGCCGACGAGCAGCCGGTCGGCTTCGGCGTCGCCGATCTCGGCGCGTACGTCCTCGCTGACGTCGAGCATGCGCGGCACGGGGTGGCTCCTCGAACTCGGTACGTGCGCCGGGGCGGTTCCCGGCTCCTGAAGAGACAACGGGTGAGCCGCTGCCGGGGTCACGCGAGAAGGGGAACGGAATCGAACCGCGCGGGACGGCAGGGGCTGGCTATATCCGGGCAAACGCGGCAATGGCGAAACGTGCCCTGTGCATCCCGGCCGCTTGCCGCAAGGGGGTCCGGTGGGCGGTGGTCGTGCTCCCGTGGGCCCCGCGGAGGAGTGGTGGTCATGGATACGGAGGGGTGGCGGCTCCGGACGTCTCCTCGCCGCACGGGCCGGAATGCGGTCGGCCCGGATGTCCGCTATACGGGCAGAAGGGGGGCAGGGGCAGGTTGGTGGTGGGATGGTGTGGATATCATCACCTCCGGATAAGTCCGCGATAAGGAGGGATTAATTCCCGGTGGTGTGTTCATTTGCGAGTGGCCGTTCCGGTGTTGAATCGACGTCACTCGGTAGTGGGTATTCCGCTTGATTCCTCGGATATTTCGGCCCGTTTTGGCGATTGTTTTCGCCCCTGTGTGATTACTGTGCGTCCGATGCCGAATCGTGCGTCCGAACGAATGACTTCGACGGGAACACCTGTGGTGATCCTGTGACACAAGCGTGACCGGCGAGGTACGTGAGGATGCGGTGTGACCGGGTGGTGCCCGGGCTTCCGCCGCTGCTCGGGGCCACCTACGGTGGGAGACATGGCACCTGTACCGACTCCCCCCGCCCAGCCGGACGACACCCCCGCCGCCTATGTCGGCCTCGCCGCCGAGGCCGCCGAACGGCGTGCGCGGGAGCGTGGCTGGGCCACCGTCAGAGCCCTGCCGCCGGGCATGGTCATCACCATGGAGTTCCAGAGCGGCCGGATCAACTTCGAGGTCGACGTCGGCGTCGTCAGGCGCTGCTGGACCGGCTGAGGTCCCGTACCGCCCTACCGTCCTGCCGCGCATCCCGTGGACGGCTGAAGGCCCCGACCTCGGTCGGGGCCTTCAGCCGTCCACGGGATGCGGCGGTGCGCGCCGTTACGGCTGCTCCGGGGGGTCAGCCGCCGGCCACCGGCCGGGCCGGAGCCGTACCGCTGCGCGGTGTGCGGTCCGCGTGCGGGCGGCGGCTGCCGGCCGGGGTGACCGGGGTCCGCTCCGAGCGTGCCGGGTGACCCTGGTGGGAGGCCGGTGCCGGATGGGCGCGCGGGCGGCCGCCGGCGCCCGTGGCCACCGCTGTCTGGTGCCCGTTCACCCCGGCAGCGGCCCCCGACGCGGTCCCGGACGTCGCTCCTGAAGCGACTTCGGGTGTCGCCCCCGACGCGGCCCCGGACACCTCGCGGGCCGGGCTCCGGGCCGTTTCGACGGCGGCCTGCCGGCCTGCTGCCACGGGCTGGGGGGTGTCGCCCGCCACGGGCTGGGGAGCACCCTCCGTGACGGGCGTCGGCGGTGCCGGGGTCCTGCCGCGCGCGCTCAGCCACTCGCGGGCGGCGAAGATCCAGTTCTCGGCCCGGGTGATCAGCGGCTCGACCCAGGGCAGCCCCAGGAGGATCAGCAGCCCGGCCGCCCAGCCGAGGACGACATCGCTGAGCCAGTGCGTGCCGAGGTAGACCGTGGTCAGGCCGACCCCGAGGGAGACGATCGCGGACATGGCCGACAGATAGCGCCTGGCTCGCGGGGTGGCGGCCAGGTAGGCGAGGATTCCCCAGGTCACGACGGCGTTGGCGGTGTGTCCTGACGGAAATATATCGCCGCCGGCGAAGAGCTCCGCCGATCCGATCTGCGTCGCGTAGTGCGGGCCCAGCCGGCCGAGGCCGATCTTGACCGCACCCACCGTCACATTGAGCAGCAGGAGTGAGGCGCCCAGCGTCAGCAGGGGCCGCAGGGTGTGCTGCCGCCAGGAACGCCAGCCCAGCCAGCAGGCGACCATGACCGCCGTCGGTCCGCGCTGGCCGAGGACGACGTAGTAGTCGAGGAAGGCGTGGACGCTGGGCCACTGCTGGTACGGCCGGAAGAGCATGACCTTCCAGTCCAGGGTCACCAGCCAGGACGACATGAGCACGGCAATGACGATGGCCAGATAGAACGCCAACGTCCCGCCGAAGAGAGCGATGCGGTGAGGACTCATCCGCGGTGTCTCTATCTTCGGCGGCTCCGGCTCCCGGTCCAGACGGGCAAAGATGTCGGTACGCACACAATCGACGTTACAGCGAGTGAGTGGGTGCCCCGGCCGATCCAGCCGCTTTGTGATGACGATGTGATGTGGACTATGTCTCAGCGCGGCCCTTTCTTCTGCGCGTCCGGAGCCTCCGGGGTTCTTCTTGTTCCATTTTCTCGGCGGATATTCCGCAAGCCCATTCGCATATCGCTGGGAAAGTGCGCCGAATGGCGGAGTCCATTTGCCGCGAGCGCCCGAGGGGTCGAACGGACGGTATCGGTCCGGTTACTGGATGGCGCCGGCCGGTGTGTCGCGGAGGGGGCGCGCGGCCGTCCGGGTGCACTGCCCGTGCGGCGGGACGGCCGGTTGTCGCAGGTCCGGGTCGAGTCCGGAACGGACCCGGCGCGGGTGGTCGCAGTGGCGTACGCCACACTCGACGGCCTCGGCGGGTATGAGATGGGCCACGTGTGGCCCTGTCGAACTCGCGTACGCTGACGGATCACTCGCCCGTCGATGCCGGGCCCGGAGGGACAGCGACGCTGAATCCCCGGGGGCCCGCCGAGCGCGAGGGACTTTTGGGAGGCAGCTGCATGTCCGGGACGACCACAGCCCGATTCCGTCTGCGCGAAGCCGCCGGCGGGGCCAATCGATGGGTCGTCCTGGTCGTCCTCTGCCTCAGCCTGCTGCTCGTGGCACTCGACGCGACCGTCCTCCATGTCGCTGTCCCCGCCGTCACCGAGGATCTGCGGCCCAGCGCCGTCGGTCTGCTGTGGATCGTGGACGTCTACCCGCTGGTCTGCGCGTCCCTGCTGATCCTCTTCGGCACGCTCGGTGACCGGGTCGGGCGCCGGCGCATCCTGCTGCTGGGCTACGCGCTCTTCGGGATCGCCTCCGCGGTCGCCGCCATGGCCGACAGCGCGGGCGTACTCATCGTGGCGCGGGCCCTGCTCGGCGTCGGCGGCGCGATGATCATGCCGGCCACCCTGTCGATCCTCCGGCAGGTGTTTCCCGACCGCCGCGAGCGGGCCGTGGCCATCGGAGTGTGGTCCGCGGTCGCAGCCGTGGGCGCGGCCACCGGACCGGTCATCGGCGGCTTCCTCGTCGAGCACTTCTGGTGGGGCTCGGTCTTCCTGATCAACATTCCGCTGATGGCCCTGATCCTGCCGTTCGGCCGTCTCCTGCTCCCGGAGTCGCGTGGCAGCAGCGACGGGCCCTGGGACGTGCTCGGTGCGCTGATGGCCGCCGCCGGTGTGCTCGGTGTCGTCCTCGGCGTGAAGCGCGCGGGCGCCGGTGAGGGGCTGCTCGAACCGGCCACGCTCGTGCCGCTGCTGGCCGGGGCCGCGCTGCTGGTCGCTTTCGTCCGCCGTCAGAAGCGGCGGACGCATCCGCTGATCGACATCGGGATGTTCTCCAGAGCCGCCTTCACCACCGCGGTGGGCTGCATCGTTCTCGCCATGCTGGCCCTGGTCGGCCTGGAGCTGATCGCCGTCCAGTACCTCCAGCTCGTACTGGATCTCAGCCCGCTGGAGACCGGCCTGAGGCTGCTGCCGCTCACCTTCGCCGCCATGGCCGCGGGCGCCACCGGTTCGTACACCCTGCGCCGGGTCGGCCCCCGCCGGATGGTCGGCTGGGGCTTCGTGCTGACGGCGGCGGCGGTGCTGACGCTGACCGTGATGGGGCAGCACGACCGGCCCGGTCTGCTGACCGTGTCCTTCGTCCTGCTGGGCTTCGGCCTGCAGTCCACGCTCTTCGGGGCGTACGAGTCCATGCTCAGCGAGGCACCGGCGGAGCGGGCCGGAGGGGCCGCCGCGATAGGCGAGACCTCCTATCAGCTGGGTGCCGGGATGGGCATCGCCCTGCTCGGCAGCGTGATGAACGCCGCGTACGTTCCCGGCCTGGCCGGACTCCCCGACAAGGGGGTCCCCGCCTCCGCCGGTGCCGCGGCCTCGCACTCCCTCGGTGAGGCGTACCAGGTCGCCTCGCGGCTGGGCGGTCCGCTCGGCGCCGTACTGCGCGACACTGCCCGGAACGCCTTCGTCGACGGGCTGCACGTCACCCTGCTGGTCAGTGCGGGCCTGCTGCTGCTCGGCGCCCTTGCCGCGCTGAAGCTGCCGCGTGCGATGGACTGCCCGCCGCTGCTCCGCGAACCCCACGAGCCGCCGGACGGCCCCGAGGTGCCCCGGGTCCGGGACCCGCAGGAGCCCTCCGGCCCCTGCGAGGTCCCGGCCCAGGAGCGGCCCGAGGTGCTGCTCCGGCTGCCCGCGCGGCGCAGGCCGGCGGAGGCCACGGGCTCTGGACGCGCGGCACACTGAGTCGTAACGTCGGCACGACGCCGTAACTAACACTGCTAGTTTTCGGCCCCCCACCGACATCGGTACCGTGCGAGCCGCCGGAGGCAATCCCTCATGTCCACCGCTCCGTCCCCGAAACTCCCGCCCTTCGACCCCCGCGACCCGATCGGCATCGACGACCTCCTGGGCGCCGACGACCTCGCGATCCGGGACACGGTCCGGGTCTGGGCCGCCGACCGGGTCCTGCCGCACATCGCCGAGTGGTACGAGAACGGCGAGCTGCCCGGTATCCGCGAGCTGGCCCGTGAACTCGGCGCGCTCGGCGCGCTCGGCATGTCCCTCCAGGGGTACGGCTGTGCCGGCGCCACCGCGGTCCAGTACGGACTGGCCTGCCTGGAGCTGGAGGCCGCGGACTCCGGGATCCGCTCACTCGTCTCCGTACAGGGCTCCCTCGCCATGTACGCGATCCACCGCTTCGGCTCCGAGGAGCAGAAGCGGCAGTGGCTTCCCGGCATGGCGGCGGGCGAGATCATCGGCTGCTTCGGCCTCACCGAGCCGGACCACGGCTCCGACCCGGCCGGTATGCGGACGCACGCCAAGCGGGACGGCGACGACTGGGTGCTCAGCGGACGCAAGATGTGGATCACCAACGGTTCTGTCGCCGGTGTCGCCGTCGTATGGGCGCAGACCGACGAGGGGAGCGCGGGCAGCGGCATCCGCGGATTCGTCGTGCCCACCGACGCCCCCGGCTTCTCGGCGCCGGAGATCAGGCACAAGTGGTCCCTGCGCGCCTCGGTCACCAGCGAGCTGATCCTGGACGAGGTGAGGCTGCCGGCCGACGCCGTGCTGCCGGGCGTCACCGGACTGCGTGGCCCGCTCAGCTGTCTCAGCCATGCCCGCTACGGCATCGTCTGGGGGGCCATGGGGGCGGCCCGGTCCAGCTTCGAGGCGGCCGTCGACTACGCGAGGACGCGTGAGCAGTTCGGGAAGCCGATCGGCGGCTTCCAGCTCACCCAGGCCAAGCTCGCCGACATGGCCGTGGAACTGCACAAGGGCATCCTGCTCGCGCACCACCTCGGCCGCCGGATGGATGCGGGCCGGCTCCGGCCGGAGCAGGTCAGTTTCGGGAAGCTGAACAACGTACGGGAGGCGATCGAGATCTGCCGCACCTCGCGCACGGTCCTCGGCGCCAACGGGATCTCGCTGGAGTACCCGGTGATGCGCCACGCGACGAATCTGGAGTCGGTGCTCACCTACGAGGGGACCGTGGAGATGCACCAGCTGGTGCTGGGCAAGGCGCTCACCGGTCTGGACGCGTTCCGGTAGTTCCGGAGGGGCCGCGACCGGACCGCCGTGAGCGCCCCGCTCAGCTCTGGTTGAAGAAGCCGTCGGCCGGCCGGCCGACGGCTTCGCCGGTGACGACCTGGGTGTCGGCGGGGCTCAGCAGGAAGACCCGGGTGGCCACGCGCTCGATCGAGCCGCGCAGTCCGAAGATCAGTCCTGCGGCGAAGTCCACCACGCGCTTGGCGTCGGCGGAGTCCATGGACGTGAGGTTCATGATCACCGGGACGCCGTCCCGGAAGAGCTCTCCGATAACGCGGGCGTCCCGGAAGCTGTCCGGGGTCACGGTGGCGATCCGGCGGCCCGTCTCCTCGGCCGTCTCCGTGGCCACCCGCACCCGCGGATCGGTCACCCAGGCCTGACCGGTCCCGGTCCGTGCACCCTCGGCGTACTCGTCGTCGTCGTAGTACCGCTCGTCGTTGTCCTCTACGAGGCCCAGCCAGGCACTCGCCTTGCGCACCGATCCCATGGACGCCTCCTCTCACCGCGGTTCCTTGGTGTTCCGCATGTCTTTCGTATCCCTATGGTCGTCCATGATGCGGATCGTGCGCCAAGGGGATAGGCGGCGCGCAGGGCATTCGTGACGGTACTGGTGCAGAAGAAGTGGCGATTCGTCAAGGTTCCTCCTGCATAAGGGGGCTGATGGCAAGAAAATGCGCACCTCCGGTCCGTACGGGTGACATGGGGGACGTACGGGTGAACGAGTCACTCGATACGATGCACACCGCGCAGGCGTCCGAGTGCCGCGCACAGCTGAACGACTCCCGGGGGATGGCCGTGTTCGGAATCGTCAGGCCCTGCACGCACCGATTGTCGGAGGGGCTGAAGGCCGAGTGGATGGCCCATCTCTGCGGGCTCTGTCTGGCACTTCGCTCCGACCACGGGCAGTTCGCCCGGATCGTCACGAACTATGACGGTCTGATCGTCTCGGTCCTGACGGAGGCTCAGACCGAACGCACCCCCGGGCAGCGGCGCACCGCCGGGCCCTGCCCGCTGCGCGCCATGCGCACCGCACCCGTCGCACGCGGTGAGGGGGCCAGGCTCGCGGCCGCCGTCTCCCTGGTGCTGGCCTCCGCCAAGGTGCGGGACCACGTGGCCGACCGGGACGGGCTGTTGGCCCGCCGCCCGGTGGCCGCGGCTGCCCGCCGGGTGGCCGCGGGCTGGGACCGGGCAGGGGCGCGCACCGGCGCGCGGCTCGGCTTCGACACGGCCCTGCTCGTCGACGCCGTCGACCGGCAGACCGGCATCGAACTGCTCGCGGGGCCCGGCACCCCGCTGCTGACGGTCACCGAGCCCACCGAGACCGCCACCGCCGCGGCCTTCGCGCACACCGCCGTACTCGCGGGCAGGCCGCAGAACGCCGAGCCGCTGGCGGAGGCCGGACGGCTCTTCGGCCGCCTCGCGCATCTGCTGGACGCCGTGGAGGACCAGGAAGCTGACGCCGCGTCGGGTGCGTGGAACCCGCTCACGGTGACCGGCACCTCGCGTGCCGAGGCCCGGCGGCTGTGCGACGACGCACTGCGCGGCGTGCGGCTGGCGCTGCGCGACGCGGAGTTCGCCGACGACCGGCTCGCCCATGTGCTGCTGGCACACGAACTGCGGCGCTCGGTGGACCGGGTGTTCGCCACGGACGTCTGTTCGCATCGGAGTGGCGGGCTCCTGACGGAAGCCGGCCATCCGTCAGGAGAGGGACACACAGCGGCCTTCGGGCCGCAGCCGGGTCATCCGTACGCCCCCTCGGGCCCGTCGGGCCCCTTCGGTCCGCCGCAGCCGCCGGAGCCCCCGCGCAACCGGCGGGGGCTCGTCATGGGATGCCTGGTGTGGGCGGGTCTCGCCTGCACCTGCCAGATGTGCTGCGGCACCTTCGAGGACCCGTGGAGCCGTCAGCGCCGTGAGGGACTGTGCAGTCAGTGCGACTGCGGGGACTGCTGCGACGCCTGCGACTGCTGCAGCGACTGCGGGGACTGCTGTGACGGCTGCGACTGCTGCGGGTGCGACTGCAGCTGCTGACCCGGCCGTGCGTGCCGCCGGAACCTGCCCTGTGTCACTTGATCTCCGGCGGCGAGATCTGTGAGGTCTCGACCGCCGAGGCGGAGACGCCCCACTTCTTCAGGATCCGGTCGTAGGTGCCGTCCGTCCTGAGGCGGTTGACGGCGGCCTGGAAGGCCGGTGCCAGCGGGGTGCCCTTCCTGAAGGCGAATCCGACGTCCAGACGCTTGAACTCGTTGAGGAAACGCACACCCTCCTGCTGGGTCACGGCATACCGCAGTCCGTTGATGGTCGACATCACGACATCCGTCCGCCCCTGCTGGAGCGAGCTCCAGACCGCGGCCGGATCGGAGTACGTCTTCACGTCGTACGCCTTCTTGCCGGCCTCGGCGCACCGGTGCTTGTTCTCCTCCAGCGTCACCTCGAACGTGGTGCCCGCCGCGGTGCCCACCGAAAGCCCGCAGAGCTGGGTCAGATCCGTGACCTCGCGCAGGTCGCTGTCGTCGCGGACCGCGAAGCCCTGGCCGTCGTTGAGGTAGGTGACGAAGTCGATCGTCCTCCTGCGTTCGTCGGTCACGCCGAAGTTGCCGGTGCCCACCGCGTACTTTCCGCTGCCGAGCGCGGGCAGGATCGCCTCGAACGCGGCGACCTCCCGCCTCGGCCGGAGTCCGAGCACCTTGGCCACGGCGTCCCCGAAGTCGATGTCGGTGCCGGCCAGGGTCCTGCCGTCCGCGAGGTAGGTGGCACTGGGCGGGGTGCCGACACTGGAGGCGATGTCCAGCGTGCCGGAGGAGCGGACGTCCGCGGGCAGCAGAGCGGCCGCGGCCTCGTCCTTCTTCACCCCTGACACGACGTCGGTGGTGGGGACCGCCCCCTTCACGGCGGAACCGGCCGCACCCGCGGGGGCGGCCGCCGGATCGCCGGACCCGCACGCGGTCAGCGTCAGAGCGGCGGCGGTGATCAGTGCGAAGGCAGCGGTGTGCCGGGTACGGGGCATCAGGGATCGTTCTCCAGTTTCGTCGGCCGTGGACGGGCGCGGGACAGCGCGCGACGGCCCACGGACGGGGCGGAGGAAGGCGGAACACGACGGGAAGACCGGTGCGAGGGGAGGGGTGGTGCGGCGTTGTGTACGCGAGGGCACGCGGGGAAGAGCTCAGACGCCGTTCGCGGCGCGAGCGGGAAAGCGGGGCGGAGCAGGGCGTCGGCTCAACAGGAACAGGACCACACGCGACCGAAGTCGATGTGGGAGCGCTTGACCAGCCACTGCTGCGAATACATGGCCCAAGTGGAACAGGCATCCGGTGGTCCGTCAACTGACTTGAGACGTAAGGCTCACAGTGTGGACAGGGTTGACAAGCCGGAGTGAACAGCGCTTACCTCGGAGGTGTGACCGGGCTGAGGGGCCCGGTTCCCGTTGTGTTCCATGGTTGTGTTCCGTGCCGAGGGCGCGCCCGTGTTCGATCGCCGCATCCACGGAGCCCTCGCATGTCCGCTCAGACAGACACCCTCCCGTCGGCCGCCCCGGCCGAACCCCTTCAGGACAACGACGCCGGCCGGCTGCGGATCGTCCCCGTGCGCCGGACCGGCCAGTGGACGGCTGCCGTCGCCGTACTGATCCTGCTCGCCCTCGCCCTGAACTCCGTCGTCCGCAACGAGGCCTTCCAATGGGGCGTCGTGGGCGACTACTTCACCACCACCGCGGTCCTGCGCGGCCTCGGGCTCACGCTCTGGCTCACCGCGCTCGTGATGGCGCTCGGCTTCGCGCTGGGGACGCTGCTCGCCATTCTCAGACTCTCCGCCAACCGTGTGCTCCAGGCGGTCGGCTGGGGGTACGTCTGGCTCTTCAGGTCCACCCCGATCCTGGTCCAGCTGCTGTTCTGGTTCAACATCGGGGCGCTCTACCCGGAGATCCTGGGCGTGCGTACGGTGAACCTCCTCGGCCCCGTCACGGTCGCCGTCATCGGGCTGACACTCCACGAGGCCGCGTACGCGGCGGAAGTCGTCCGCGGCGGCATCCTGTCCGTGGAACGCGGACAACTGGAGGCGGCCCAGTCCCTCGGCCTCGGTCCGTGGCGACGGCTGTACCGGATCGTGCTGCCGCAGGCGATGCGCTCCATCGTGCCGCCCGCCGGGAACATGCTCATCGGCACCCTCAAGGGCACCTCGATCGTCAGCATCATCGCCGTGCAGGACCTGCTCTACTCGGTCCAGCTCGTCTACCACCGCACCTACCAGGTGATCCCGCTGCTGCTGGTCGCCACCCTCTGGTACGTCGTCGTGACCTCGCTGCTCAGCGTCGGCCAGCACTACGTCGAGCGGTACTACGCACGCGGCACCGGGGACCCCCGGTGAGCGCCGCGCCCGCACTGGTCGTGATCGGGGCCGGACCGCGCGGTACCGGTCTCATCGAACGCATCGCCGCCAACGCTCCCTCGCTCTACGGCGACCGGCCGCTGGACATCCATCTCGTCGACCCGTTCCCGCCGGGCGGCGGCCGGATCTGGCGCCACGACCAGTCGCCGCTGCTGTGGATGAACTCCATGGCCGAGGACGTCACCATGTTCACCGACGACACCGTCCGCCTGGACGGCCCCGTACGGCCGGGGCCGGCGCTCGACGCCTGGGCGGCCGAGGTGCGCGAGGGGCGGACCGATCCCGGCCCGGAGGCCGCCGGTGATCCCGGACTCCACCGTGAGATAGAGGAGTTGTCGGGGGATGACTTCCCGAGCCGGCGGCTGCAGGGCGCCTATCTGCGCTGGGTGTACGAGGAGTCGGTGGCCGCACTCCCGCCCACGGTGAACGTCCACGAACACCGCGGCCGGGCCCTGCGCGTCACCGGCCCCCGAGGCGGCCGCCAGTCCGTCCATCTGGAGGGCCGCGCCGAACCGCTCACCGCCGACCTCGTGGTCCTCACCCTCGGCCACCTCGACGCCGAACCGGACGACGAACAGCGCCGGCTGTCCCGCTTCGCGGACCGGCACGGCCTTCTCCACCTGCCGCCCGACTTCACCGCCGACAGCGACCTCAGCGCCCTGCCCGCCGGTGAACCCGTCATCGTCCGGGGCTTCGGACTCGCCTTCATCGATCTGATGGTGCTGCTCACCGAGGGCCGCGGCGGACGGTTCGAGAACGGTGCGTACCTGCCCTCCGGGAAGGAACCCGTCCTGTACGTCGGATCGCGGCGTGGCGTCCCGTACCACTCCAAGATCGGATACGTACGCCCCGGCGAACGGCCGCCGCTCCCACGCTTCTTCGGTCCCGAGCGGGCCGAGGAGCTCCTGAACCGGCCCGAGCCGCCCGATTTCCACCGCGACGTCTGGCCCCATATCGACAAAGAGCTCGGCTACGCCCACTACCACCGCCTCTTCGCCTCCCGCCCCGAGCGCACCACGGCCGACTGGACCGCCTTCGAGGAGAAGTACGCGGCCGCCGAACCGGGCAGTGCCGAACTGCGGGCCGTGATCGCGGCCGCTGTCCCCGACCCCGCCGACCGGCTCGACCTGGCCGCGCTCGACCGCCCGCTGGACGGGGTACGCCACACCTCGTCCGCCTCCTTCCAGGAGGCGACCCGTGCCTACATCACCGCGGACCTGGCACGCCGGCACGATCCCGGACACAGCGAGGACCTCGCCGTCTTCCTCGGACTGCTCTCCGTATACGGCCAGTTGACCCGGTTCGGCGATATCGGCGACTGGTGGAACGGCTTCTTCAGCTACCTCGCCTCCGGGCCGCCCGGCCCCCGGCTGCGGCAGCTGCTCGCGCTTTCCCGGGCCGGGGTCGTCCGCTTCCTCGGCGCGGGGACGACGGTCGAGACCGACGAGGAGCGGGGCCTCTTCCGGGCGGGCGGTGCCACCGTGCCGGAGGAGCGGATCGAGGCCCGCGCCCTCGTCGAGGCCCGGCTGCCGGACCCCTCACCGGTACGCACCCGCAGCACCCTGCTCCGGGCGCTGTACGAGGACGGGGCCGCCGCCACCGTCACCGGACTGCTCGCGGTCGACCCCGGCGACGGCCGCGTCCTGGACCGCGACGGGGTGCCGCACCCCCGCCGCTTCGCCCTCGGCCCGCACACCGCCGCGCGCACCAGCGGGGCCTTCACCCGGCCACGCACCGGAGGCCCGGCCTTCGGGCAGAACGACGCCACCGCACGCGCCGCCCTCACCTTCCTGAGCGGCCTCGACGGCACCCATGACTGACCGGCCCGCGCCCTTCCGATCCGAACCGTCCGAGGACATCACCATGAAGACGACCAGCCGTTCCCCGAAGAGTGAACCGGCCACCACGCCCGTCCCCGTGCCCGCCGCGCCCATGGTGGAGATCCGGGGCCTGCACAAGAGCTTCGGCTCCCTCGGCGTACTGCGCGGCGTCGACCTGTCCGTACGCACCGGCGAAGTGACCGTGATCCTCGGCCCCTCCGGCTCGGGGAAGTCCACCCTGCTGCGCACCGTCAACCACCTGGAGAAGCCGGACCGGGGCTCGATCACCGTGGACGGGGACTTCGTCGGCTACCGGAGGAAGGGCGACAGGCTCTACGAGCTTCCCGAACGTGAGGTCCTGCGCCGGCGCACCCGTATCGGCTTCGTCTTCCAGAACTTCCATCTCTTCCCCCACCTCACCGTCCTGGACAACGTCACCGAGGCCCCGGTCTCCGCGCTCGGACGTACGAAGCGTCAGGCCGCCGACACCGCGCACCGGCTGCTGGCCCGCGTCGGACTCGACGACAAGGCGACGGCGTATCCGAGACAGCTCTCCGGCGGCCAGCAGCAGCGCGTCGCCATCGCCCGCGCCCTCGCCGTCGAACCGAAACTGCTGCTCTTCGACGAGCCGACCTCCGCGCTCGACCCCGAACTGGTCGGCGAGGTCCTGGACGTGATCAAGGACCTGGCGCAACAGGGGACCACGATGATCGTCGTCACACACGAGATCGGGTTCGCCCGCGAGGTCGCCGACACCGTCGTCTTCATGGACGAGGGCCGGATCGTCGAACAGGGCCAGCCCGCCGACGTACTCGACCGGCCGCGCCACGCACGCACGCGCGCCTTCCTCTCCAAGGTGCTGTGACCCGCCCGCCCTCCAGCCCGTCGGGCCCGCCGTCCCGCCCGTCGGGCCCGCCGTCCCGCCCGTCGGGCCCGCCGTCCCGGAACTTGTTGTTCCACACGGGTCTCGCGCCCCGGGACCCGCTGTTCCCTACAGGTCTCGCGTCCCGGATCCCGGGGCCTGCCCCGTCCGGGCCCCGAAGCCCGCTCCCGAACTCGTCCGAAAGAGCCCCCCATGTCTTACCTCCGCCCACTTCACCTGGCAGCAGAGATCGGCGGCCCACCCCGCTACGACCCCGCTCACTACACCGGCCTCGCCCGTCTCGCCGAGCGCGGGGCACTGGACTTCGTCACCCTCGGCGACTCGTTCGCCCGGCCCGGACCGGACGCGCTCGCCGTGCTGTCCCGGGTCGCGCCGGACACCCGCAGGATCGGGCTCGTGCCGACGGTCACCACCACCCACACCGAGCCCTTCCACGTGTCGTCCGCCGTGGCCACCCTGGACTGGGTCAGCGGTGGCAGGGCCGGCTGGTGTGTGGATGTGTCGAGGACGGCGGCCGAGGCCCGGCTGTTCGGGCGCCGCCCCGCCGCGCCCCCCGCCGAACTGTGGCAGGAGGCCTCCGAGGCCGCCGACGTGGGAGCGCGGCTCTGGGACAGCTGGGAGGACGGGGCCGAGATCCGGGACGCGGACACCGGGCGCTTCCTCGACCGCGACAAGGTGCACCGCACCGACTTCGAGGGCGCCGCCTTCGGCGTCCGCGGACCCGCCGTCGTGCCCCGCCCCCCGCAGGGCCGCCCGGTCACGGTCGTCGACGGTACGGCGGACCCGGCCAGGGACACCGCCGCCCGCCACGCCGACGTGGTGCTCGTCCGGGCCACCACACCCGAGCGGACCGCGGAGATCCGCGACGACGTGCACCGCCGCGCGGTGGCGCACGGACGCGACCCCGGGGCACTACGGGTGCTCGCCGCGCTCACCGTCGACCTCGGCGACGCCGAATCGGCCCCGGAACCGGGGCTGGCGAGCGGACCACCGCTCGCCGGGCACGGCACGTACTACCGCGGCGGTCCGGTCGACCTCGCCGACCTGATCACCCAGTGGCACCGGGCCGGAGCGGTCGACGGCTTCCACCTCACCCCGATCACCCCCGGGCGCGACCTCGAACGAATCGTCAACGGCACGGTGGCCCTGCTTCAGCACCGCAGCCTGTTCCGCACCTTCCACCCCGGCGGCACCCTCCGCGAGCACCTGGGCCTGGCCCGGCCCGCGAACCGGTACACCCCGCGAGGAGCACGGGTATGAAGGCCGCGCCGAAACAGCTGCATCTTGCCGCGCACGTCACGGGTTCGGACGGGACCACCGTGTGGAACGACCCCCGCTCCGGCAGCCAGATCGAGTTCTCCTCCTTCGAGCACCTCGCGCGGACGGCCGAACGCGGGCTCTTCGACTTCCTTCTCCTCACCGAGGAGTTGCGGCTGCGCGAGCACAACGGTCTGATCCACGATCTGGACGTGGCCGGCCGTCCCGAGCCCCTCACCGTGCTTGCGGCGCTGGCCGCCGTCACCGACCGGATCGGCCTCGCCGCCACCGTCGGCGCCACGTTCAACGAGCCCTGCGAACTGGCCCGCCGGCTCGCCACCCTCGACCACCTCAGCGCCGGCCGGGCCGCGTGGGACATCGCTTCCTCGTCCGACGACTCCACCGGCGGCTCGGCAGGCGACAACTTCCGGCGCGGCGGCCGACCGGACCGGGCCGGCCCTTTCCCGACTCCAGGCCCTGGTCCAGGTCGCGGCCGAGCAGAGGGGACTTCACCGGCGCGCGCCGCCGAGTTTCTCGCCACCGCCCGCGGACTGTGGGACTCCTGGACACCCGACGGCACCCCACGCCCCTTCGCCCGTCGCGGCCGGTACTACTCGGTCGAGGGCGAGTTCACCGTCCCGCGCTCGCCGCAGGGGCACCCCGTCATCATCCGGACGGGGGACTCGCCGCAGGACCGCGAGTTCGCCGCGTCCGCCGCCGACATCGTCCGCACCCGGCACGGTTCCCCGGAGGAGGGCCGCGCCTTCTGCGCCGACATCAAGGGACGGCTCGCGAAGTACGGCAGGGAGCCCGGCGAACTGAAGGTGATGCCCGGCGTCGGCGTGGTGCTCGGCGACAGCGATGCCGAGGCGCGGGAGCGGGCGGCCGGTATCCGTCGTCAGCAGGTCTCGCCCCAGAACGCGATCCTGGCACTGGAGCGGGTCTGGGGCCGCGACCTCTCCTCGTACGACCCCGACGGGCCGCTGCCCGTGATGGACCCGGACCCGAACTCGGCCCCGGACCTCGCGCCGTCCCCGGGCCGGCCCCGGCCCGGGGACGGCGACTGCCACGCGGTCGCGGCGCGCTGGCGCGCACTGTCCCGGGAGAAGGGCCTGTCCATCCGGCAGACCGTCATCGAGGCGACTGGCCGGCAGACGTTCGTCGGCAGCCCGCACACCGTCGCGGCCGAGATGGCCGAATCCTTCGCCACGGGAGCCGCCGACGGCTTTGTTCTCGTTCCCCATCTCATCCCCGGCGGCCTCGACGAATTCGTCGACCAGGTCGTTCCGCTCCTCCAGGAACGGGGGGTGTTCCGCAGCGCGTACACCGGCTCCACATTGCGGTCGCACCTCGGGATCGCCGAGCCGGTATGGAAAGGTTGACCACATGAGCACGGACGCGCAGCAGCAGGCAGCACGGGACTGGAACCACTGGCACCAGGAGCGGACCGCCACGGTCGCCGCACCGTACGGGCCGCTCTCCCTCACCGGCACCCACTGGCTCTCCGACTACCCGGACGGTCGAATTCCGGCCGTTCCCGGCCACTGGCAGGAGGACGGCGACGAGGTCGAGCTCACCGCCGGCCCCGAGGACGGTCTGAGCATCGACGGGAAGCCGTTCACCGGCCAGGTCCGGCTCGGCGCCGACCGGGGCCCGATCGACGAGTCCCGGGTGACCGCGGGCGCACGCCGGCTCGTCGTGCTGAGCCGTGAAGGTCTGTGGGCGGTACGGGACTTCGACCCGGATTCGGCGGCGCGGCGCGCCTTCCGCGCCATCGAGGCCACCCCGTACGACCCGCGCTGGGCCGTGCCGGGAACCTTCCGTGCGTACGACACCTCCCGCACCGTCCGGGTCGAGAACGCCGACGGGGTCGAGCGCGGGCTGGGGCTCGGCGGGGAGATCGCCTTCGAGCTGGACGGCGCCCGGCACACCCTCCAGGTCGCCGTCGAGAGCGACGGCTCGCTCTGGGCGGTCTTCGCCGACGCGACCAGCGGGGACACCAGTTACCGCTTCCGGTTCCTGCGGCCCGCCGCCCCGGCGGACGACGGTTCGGTGACGGTGGACCTCAACCGTGCGCTGCTGCCGCCCTGCGCTTTCGCCGACCACTTCATCTGCCCCTTCCCGCCGCCCGGCAACACCCTTCCCGTCGCCGTCGCGGCAGGGGAGCGCCGGCGGACCGACAGCTGAACCGGTACCTCCGCCCGCCCGCGTCCGGCCCCGGCAGACCCTTCCGCACCGGGGCCGGACGCCTGCCCGCAGTCACCCGGGCCCGGGGGAGCTCAGGCCAGAAGGCGGTCTTGCGCGAGAAGTTGACGCCTTGAATACTCCCGAGCAGCGCTTGTCAGGGGCACGGCACATCCGCACTGCGGACACGCGTCTGTGTCCCTGACTGCGCCTCACGGGTCCGACCACCCCACAGGCGGACCCCCGACCCCCCTCGGGAGGGAACAAGTGAGGATCAAGCGCACCACCCCCCTCAGCACGGTCGCGAGACGTACCAGGGCCGTCGCCATTGCCGCAGGTCTTGTGGCGGTTGCCGCGCTGGCCGTCCCCAGTGCCCAGGCCAGCTCCACCGGAACGTACAGCGCCAGCAGGCTTGCCGCCGCGAGCGACGCCGTCCTCGGCGCCGACGTGGCCGGCACGGCCTGGAACATCGATCCCGTGACGAACAAGCTCGTGGTCACGGCCGACAGCACGGTCTCAGCAGCGGAGATCCAGCAGATCAAGGACTCCGCGGGCGTCAACTCCGGCGCCCTGCAAATCGAGCGCACCCCCGGGAAGATCAGCAAGCTGCTCTCCGGCGGTGACGCCATCTACGCGCCCGGCTGGCGCTGCTCCCTCGGATTCAACGTCCGCAGCGGCAGCACGTACTACTTCCTGACCGCCGGTCACTGCACCGACGGCAACCCTCCCTGGTACACCAACTCCTCGAACACCACCTACATAGGCCCGACGGTCGGCTCCAGCTTCCCGACCAACGACTACGGCCTGGTGCGCTACGACAACGCCGCCGTCTCCCACGAGGGAACCGTCGGCAGCGTCGACATCACCAGCGCGGCGAACGCCACGGTGGGCATGTCCGTCACCCGCCGGGGCTCCACCACCGGCACGCACAGCGGCACCGTCACCGCGCTCAACGCCACGGTCAACTACGGCAACGGTGACATCGTCTACGGCATGATCCAGACCAACGTGTGTGCCGAGGGCGGTGACTCCGGCGGTCCGCTCTACTCCGGCTCCCGGGCGATCGGGCTCACTTCGGGCGGCAGCGGAAACTGCAGCTCCGGTGGGACGACCTTCTTCCAGCCGGTCACCGAGGCGCTCAGCGCGTACGGCGTCAGCATCTACTGACGTACGGGGTGGCCGGATCTGACCCCCGGATCCGGCCCGCCTCTCGAAAGCGCGGCTCGAACATGCCGAGCCCCCGCCCGAATTACGGGCGGGGGCTCCCGCTGGGGCCGCGGCTTTTGAGAGGATGTGACACAGGACGGTCACGCAGGAGCAACGGGGGCGGACGCTGCGTCTTCCGGAGGGGCGCCCTCCGGTAGCCCCCGGCAGACACCCCAGGGGGTTCCAGGTCCGTGAAACGCATCGGAGTGACCGGTCACCGCAGCATTCCGCAGGAAGTCCATGACCATGTGCTGGCGTCGATGCGCGCGGCGTTCCGGGGATTCGACGGCTCGGTGGAGGCACTGTCCAGCCTGGCCGTGGGGGCGGATCAGCTCTTCGCGGATCTTGCCCTCGCCCACGGCGCCCAGCTGACCGCGGTCATCCCCAGCGGCGACTACGAGGAGTGCTTCGCCGACGGAGCCGAACTGGCCCGCTACCGGGCACTCAAGGCCCGCGCCGTGCGCGAGGTCAGACTGGACTACCCGCACTCCACCGACGAGGCGTACTACGCGGCCGGCGCCTACATCGCCGACAACTGCGACCGGCTGCTCGCCGTGTGGGACGGCCACCCCGCCCGCGGCCTCGGCGGCACGGGCGACATCGTGACGTACGCCCGCGGCCTCGGCCGCCCGGTCACGGTGATCTGGCGCGAAGGGGTGGAGCGCGCCTGACCAGCCGTCATGGAGGGTTGCCGACCATACGCGTGTGGTCCACCGGGGCACTTTCAGGCACCTGCGGTACCAGCTCCGCTGTTCGTCCGGCCGGTCACGCCCAAGGTGTCCGGGTGCGGTGTGCCGGCATTGAAGAGGAGCCGTGCACACGGAGGAGCGCCAGCTCATCAACTTGTTGAACTCTGCTGTTCAGCAGTCGAGTTGCCAATGCATCTGTGCTCCCCGCAGGGAGATGGGGTAGGTGGCGACCGGGATGCCTGGTCAGGCCGGCACGCCCTGTTCGCACTGGAGTGTGTCCACGGGCTCCGTACATCAGGGCGGTGCGGCTGTGACGTGCCTTTGACGAGCAGGATGAGCTGACGGCGGGTGATGTTCACGGCCTCGCGCTGACGGGCGACCGCGATGGCGTCCGTGTGGCGAGTTCGGGCAGATCGGCCTTCCTGAAGACCATGCTCTGCAGCGGTCCGGGAACCGCCGTCATGATGATTCCCATCTGCGGTTATCTCGCTGCTTCCTGATGGCAGAATCCAGTGTTCCGTTCGATCGGGCCACCCATGTGGCGCTCTCGTTCCAAGTGGGCGTCAGTCAGTTGCGTGCCGAGTTCATGAGAGTAAAGTCGTGCCGCCGGACACTGCAACGGACTGTCCAAGGTCTTTTTCTGCGCCAACTGACCTCTCAGCAAAGAAGTTGAAGGTCAGTCAGCCTTGTCCTAGGTATCAGTCACCGGTGTGGCGCATGAGGCGTTCGGGCTCCGATTTCCAGCTGGGCGCCGAGTAGAATCCCGGTAACGCGAAAGGAGCTCTGCCTCGACTCCGGTTCCTAGGCCAAATGAGTCGAGGCGAGCTCCTCGCGCGGTGCCATGTCAAGCGGAAGCATGAAAGGACACCACGTGAAGAATAGCTCGGAAGGCGAGGAGCGCAGTGCTGTTTGGGAGAGGGTGTCCCGGCGCGCCCGCCACTACCTGCGGGTTTGCCGGAAGTGTCGTGGGCGCCGATCCCTCGATCTGGGGTACGAAGCCCTCCGCGGGGCGGCCTACAAGGCGGGAAGCGGGCTGGTGACAGTGCTCGTCCTCTGGATGAGCACTCGCCGCTGATCCCTCGCGAAGAGAGCGATGGGCACGCCACCCTTCCGGTGGCGGGCCCGTCTCCGCTTCGGGAAGCGGCGTCACATCTGGTGCCGGGCAAGCCAGTCGGTGTGCTGGGGGGAGACGATGCGCTCGGTCTCGAACACCGCACGCGGCCACTGGCGCTCGTTCAGTGTGGTCTCCATCGCTATCTGCATCGACTCCAGATCCTTCTCCACCAGGGAGTGGGCGGAGATCAGCGGGTGGTGCCGGCGCATCTCGCACCAGGCGAGACAGGCGGCTGCCGCTGCGGAGAGCACTCCGGTCAGCGCGAACGACTGGCCGACGGAGAAAGCCCTGAGGAGGGCGAGGATCAGAGCGAGTGCCGTCAGCGCGGCGATGGTGGTCGACCAGACCAGGGTGGCTCGCCGGGATACCTCCTGGCGCCTGCGGTACCAGCTCCTTTGTTCGATCAGCCGGTCGCGCACATAGGTTTCCTTGCGCACGGTAAAGGCCTTGTCCCGCAACGCGCGCATGGAATCGGTGATGAGCCCGCCGGAATCGGCCGTCTGATCCCTGGGGTCCGACCAGCCCACCTTGCGGAGCTCCTGAAGCCCTTCTTCGAGCCGGTTGGCGAACACAGCTTCGGGGTGCTGGGTGCCGGTATCGAAAGGTGAGCCATGCACGGAGTAGCGCCAGCACATCGACTTGATGAACTCTGCCGCGGAGCGGTTGAGCTGCCAGTGCGACTTCGCTTTGCGATGCGACGCGAGGTAGGTGGTGACCAGGACGCCGAGGTAGGCCAACACTGCGACACAGTCCGTGAGTTGGAGCGTACCGGCAACCTCCGGACGCCAGGGCAGTGCGGCAGGGACCGTGCCCGCAACGAGTAGGATGAGCTGCCAGCGGGTGGTGTTCACCGCCTCCCGCTGACGGGCGACCGCCACGGCGTCCGTGTGATGAAAGAGTTCGGGCAGATCAGCGTTCCTGAAGACCATGCTCTGCAGTGGCCCTGGAATCGCCGTCATGTTCACTCCCATCTGCGGTTATCTCATCACCCTGATGGTGGAATCCAACATTCCGCCATCAGTGCAGGTCCCATGTGACGCTCTCGTTCCAAGTGGGCGTCAGTCAGTTGCGCACCGAGGTCATGAGAGTAAAGTCGTGCCGCCGGACACTGCAATGGTGCAGGTACCGGCGATGGTTTCCTGTCTGGAACCATTCCATTGGAACGAATCCCCTCAAGGATGGCCGTGAAGACCACTGAATCCTCCCTCTCCTTCTCCGGCACGAAGAAGAGCCGTGTGCCGCTCGCCGCGATCGACGCGCGTGGTGGCGAAGCAGCCAGGAAGCTCGGTCGGGTGCATGTTGCCTCCGCCGGTCGCCCCAGCCAGGCATCCACCTTCAACTCGTCTCTCTGATCCCGCGTTACGGATCACTCCTCCGAGAAGGCCGGTTTGTCGGATCACCCCCTCCGTGCTGGCTAGACTGGTGGAATGACAGGACCCCTGGTCCCTTTCCGTGAAGTAGTCCTCAAGGTTCACAGCAGGTGCGATCTTGCCTGTGACCATTGCTATGTCTATGAACATGCCGATCAGAGCTGGCGAACCCGTCCAAAAACAATCTCTGACGAAGTCATCTTCCGGACTGCTCAGCGCCTGGCTGAGCATGCCAAGACACACGCACTGCCCTCCGTGTCAGTAATCCTGCACGGAGGGGAGCCTCTGCTGGCGGGCCCCGCCCGGCTGCGGCGCATCTGCGAAGAGCTCACCTCCGCCTTCGACGGCATCGCCGCCCTCGATCTCCGGATCCATACCAACGGCCTGCAGCTCAGCCCGCGCTATCTCGACCTCTTCAGCGAGTACGACGTCAAGGTGGGCATCTCCCTCGACGGCGACCGCGCGGCCAACGACCGGCACCGCCGATTCGCCGACGGGCGCAGCAGTCACCCCCTGGTGCTCAAGGCCGTCGAGCTGCTCCGGCAGGAGCGCTACCGCCATCTCAACCTCGGCCTCCTGTGCACCATCGACATCGAGAACGACCCGGTCGCGGTCCTCGACGCGCTCACGGAACTCGAACCGCCACTCATCGACTTCCTGCTGCCTCACGCCACCTGGGACGACCCGCCGCCGCGGCCGGACGGCTCGCCCACCGCCTACGCCGAATGGCTCCTCGCGGTCTTCGACCGCTGGCAGGAGCAGGGGCGTCCGGTGCCGGTGCGGATCTTCTCCTCGGTTGCCTCCACGCTCAACGGCGGCCCCAGTCTCACCGAGTCGCTGGGCCTCGCGCCCACCGACCTCGTTGTCGTCGAGACCGACGGCCGGCTGGAGCAGGTCGACTCACTGAAGAGCGCGTACGAGGGCGCGGCAGCCACCGGATTCGACGTCTTCGCGCACGCCTTCGACGAGGTGGCGGCGCACCCCGGGGTGCGGGCCAGGCAGCTCGGCCTGGAGGGCGTCAGCGAGACGTGCCGCCGTTGCCCCGTCGTACGTTCGTGCGGGGGAGGTCTGTATACCCACCGCTACAGCTCCGCGGGTGACGGCGAAAGATTCGACAATCCGTCCGTCTACTGCCACGACCTCGCCGCCCTGGTGCGCGGCATCGAGGCCCGTACGCCGGTGGACACCGTGGCGCCCGAGGTGGCCGATCCGGCCGAACTGCTCGCGGCCCAGGAGGACCTCACCCGCACCCTGTTGGCCCGGCTGCACGCGGATCTCGACGGCAGGGGCGGTGAGCGGTGGGCGGCGGCGTGGGAGCTGGCGGCCGCTCTGGAGGGCTCGGAGGAGGGTGCCAGGGGGCTGGACGGCGTACTCGCCCATCCGTACACACGTACCTGGCTGCTCGGCGCGCTGGACGCCCTGCACGAGGACCGGACGGGAGCGGCCCCCGCGGCCGCGGACGGTCTGCGGACCCTTCTCGCCGCGGCCGTCGTGCGGGCGGGCCTCGATCTGCGGGTGCCGGTGCCCTACCGGGACGGCGGGCTCGTCCTGCCCACCCTGGGGCGGCTGACGGTCGCCGGGCCGGGGGAGCACGGCACCGTGCTGGTGCGTGCGGCCGGGGACGGGTTCCTGGCGGGTCCAGCCACCGGATCGGCCGAGCGGCGGATCCGGCGGTCCGGGGCGGCGGAGCCCGGCTGGCTGCCGGTGCGCGGGTTCACCCTGCCGGATGCTCCGTTCCCGGGCCACAGCTTCGTGATCGACGATCTCGACCCGTACCGGGACTGCTTCGACGCACCCGCCGCCGCCAGGCTCGACGCGGCGAAGGCCGGCCGTCTGGGCGGCGCGCTCACCGAGGCCTGGGCGCTGATCGAGCAGCGGGCTCCCGCTTACGGAGCGGCGGCGGCAGACGGCCCGTTCACCCTCACCCCGCTCACCGGCGTGGCACCGGGCGAGGCCTCGGTGGGGCGGCACGGATACGGCGCGCTCGGCATCGGGGCGGACGAGAACGCCGGCACGCTGGCCCTCGCGCTCCTGCGTGGAGTGCGGCGGGCAAAATTCCGGGCACTTGTGGACGTCGCGGATCTTTACGCGGCGGACGGCTCCTGGGAACATCGAATGCCCTGGCGGGAAGAATTGGTTCCGTTTTCCCGTCTGCTGGCCGACGTCTTCGAGCGGTTGGCGCTCGCGGCATTCGATTCCCGGTACCGGGACGGTGTGGCGCAGGCGCTCGATACGCTCGAAGGGGCGGCCGAACTCACCGTCGGTGGGAAACGCCTGCTGGCTCTGATGCGAAAAGAGTTCTGAATCCAGAATTCCGGTTCGATGGCGAAGTGGGCTGCCGACCCGGGTCAACCGGGAGGAACGGCGGCAGTCCGCATGCGCGCAGAAGTTCGATCGACGGGTTCCGGGAACAGATGACTGAAAAGTGACGTTGATTGACCGAACGTCATGGGGGTGGAGCAAGGTCCGCTCCGGAATGATGAATTCGCTCGCATTCTCTTCACTCCTCGGGTGCGGGTGCTCACACAGGACGGGGGTCGTGTGCACGCGACGACGCAGCAGCGAGCGGCGGACCATCGGCCGTACTTCTTCTTGAGTTACGCCCATACACCGGGGTACGGCGGTGGCACGGACCCCGATATGTGGGTCGAGCGGCTCTTCCAGGATCTCTGTGGCCATGTGATGGCCATGACCGATCTGCCCGCGGGCGCTCCCGCAGGCTTCATCGACCGCGAGATACGTTCCGGCGAGGGCTGGTCGGAACGGCTCGGCGAGGTGCTCGCCACCTGCCGGGTGTTCGTACCACTGTTCTCGCCGCGTTACTTCGCCAGCGAGATGTGCGGCAAGGAGTGGTACGCGTTCGCCCAGCGCGCCATCCACCACCGGGCCCGCTCCAACCAGCCCGCCGAAGCGATAGTCCCGGCGCTCTGGGTGCCGGTGCCACCCAGCCAGCTGCCCGGGCCGGCCGAGCGATTACAGTTCAACCACCGTGATTTCGGGGACCGTTACGTCAGCGACGGGCTGTACGGGCTGATCAAGCTCAAACTCTTCAACGAGGAGTACGAGCGTGCGGTGTACGAGCTCGCCAAACGCATCGTCAGCGTCGCCGACTCGGTAAGGATCGGCACCGGCCGGCCTGTCGACTACCGGCTGGCCCCCAGCGCCTTCGGCTCGACGGGAAGCGTGGCCGGCGGCCCCCGCCCCATGCAGGTGACCATCGCCGCCGCCACCCGGCACGACCTGCCGGACGGGCGCAACGCCGACTACTACGGCGACAACCCGCAGGACTGGAACCCCTACCACCCGGACGCCGCACGGCCCCTGGCCTATGTCGCCGAGGACCTGGTGCGCTCCCTCAACTACCAGGCCACCGTGACCTCCTTCGACGAGGAGGCCGGCCTTCCGGTCGGAAAACAGCCCACCACGCCGGAGATCCTCCTCGTCGACCGCTGGGCGCTCAGGGACGAGGACCGGTGCAGACGGCTCGCCGCCTTCGACGCGGAGCACCGACCCTGGGTCACGATGGTCGTTCCGTGGAACCGTGACGACCACGAGAGCAGAGCAGCGGAGGCCGAACTGACCGCCAAGCTCGAACAGACCATGCCGACCAAGATGCGCCAGGGCCGGGCCTACTGCCGGGCCGCCGCCAAGGGCGTACCGAGCATGGAGGCCTTCGGCCAGATCCTGCCGCAGGTGGTCGAGGTGGCCGCCCAGCAGTACCTGAGACACGCGGCCGTCTATCTGCCCGCCACCGGCGGCGGCGGACCCACCGAACGGACGCGCCTGATGGGACCGATGGCGCAGACCCAGTACATCCCCCGAACACTCGACGCTGCGACGGATGCGGAGGACACGGATGACGGCCAGTCGTGACGGGCGCATCGTCACCTTCTACTCGTACAAGGGCGGCACCGGGCGCACCATGGCCCTTGCGAACACCGCCTGGATTCTCGCCGCCAACGGCAAGCGGGTACTGGCTGTCGACTGGGACCTGGAGGCGCCGGGACTCCACCGGTTCTTCCACCCGTTCCTCGACCCGTCGACCCTCGGCGCCACCACCGGTGTCATCGACCTGATCACCGAGTACGCCTGGGCCGCGACCAGCCCGGTGCAGCGGGCCGACGACTGGCACCGGGAGTACGCCCGGATCCAGCCGCACGCGGTCTCGCTCACCCCCGAGGCACTCGGCTGGGAGTTCCCGCAGGGCGGAACGCTCGACTTCGTCTCCGCCGGACGGCAGAACCGCGAATACTCCGCGACCGTCTCCACCTTCGACTGGGACAACTTCTACGACCGGCTCGGCGGCGGCCACTTCTTCGACGCCCTGCGCGACGACATGAAGGCCAACTACGACTACGTCCTCATCGACAGCCGCACCGGCCTCAGCGACATCGCCGACATCTGCACCGTCCACCTGCCCGACGTGCTGGTCGACTGCTTCACCCTGAGCGACCAGTCCATCGACGGCGCCGCCTCGGTCGCACGGCAGATCTCCGAGCGGTACACCGGCCGTCCCATCTCCATCTTCCCCGTCCCGATGCGGATCGACGAGGGTGAGAAGGAGAAGGCCGACGCCGGCCGGGCCCTGGCCCGGCTGAAGTTCGACCGGCTGCCGCGTGACCTGTCGGGGGACGAACTCACCGCCTACTGGGGCGCGGTGGAGATTCCGTACCGTCCCTACTACGCGTACGAGGAGACCCTCGCGACCTTCGGGGATGAGGCGGGGCTCACCAACTCCCTGCTCTCCGCCTTCGAACGGCTCACCTCCGTCATCACCGACCGGCAGATCACCTCGATGCCGGCGGTCGGCGAAGAGGTGAGGCTGCGCATCCGGGACGCCTTCACCCGGCGCAGGCCCGCGCTGCCCGCCGATCTCCTGCTCAGCTATGTGGCCGAGAACCGGATGTGGGCCGACTGGATCGAGTCCGTCCTCACCCGGGCCGGGTTCCGCGTCGTGCCCCGCGACGTGTCCGCCGAGCGGGGACCCGATGACGCGGCCACCATCACCTCGGAGAACGCGGTCCGCACCGTGGTCCTGCTCTCCAGCGCGTACCTCAAGTCGCAGCGTGCGGTGAACCTCTGGGACCGGGCCGTCGCCGAGGACCCGGGCGGCGGGCGACGCCAGCTGCTGCCGCTCAGGGTCGGTGACGTACGGCTGTCCGCAGCCTTCATCGACCGCAACCCCGTCGATCTGTTCCGGCTCGACGAGGTCCACGCCACCGCCGCACTGTTACGCGCCCTGGACCGGCCCGTGCAGCTCACCGACGCTGTCTCGCCCGGCCCCCGCTTCCCCGGCACCGTCCCCCGCATCTGGAACGCGCCGCCGCGCAACCCCGGCTTCACCGGCCGCTCCCTGGTCCTGGAGCGGATGCGCGACCAGCTCGGCGGCGGCATGGCCGTCGTACTGCCGCAGCCGCAGACCCTGTACGGACTCGGCGGCGTCGGCAAGACACAGGTCGCCCTGGAGTACGTGCACCGGTTCATGGCCGACTACGACCTGGTCTGGTGGATATCGTCCGAACAGACCGACGACGTCGTCGCCGGTCTCGCCGAACTCGCCGTCCGGCTCGGCGCCCAGGGCGGCGACGACATGGCCGCCGCGTCGCAGGAGGCCGTCGACCTGCTGCGCCGCGGTGTGCCCTCGGACCGCTGGCTGCTGGTCTTCGACAACGCCGATGATCCGGAACGCCTCCGGCGCTACTTCCCGCAGGGCGGCTCCGGGCACATCCTGGTCACCTCCCGCAACCAGGCCTGGTCCCAGCACGGCGACGCACTGCCGGTCGACGTCTTCCTGCGTGAGGAGTCCATCGAGCACCTCCAGCGCCGGGCGCCGGGGCTGAGCGACGAGGACGCGGCCCAGGTGGCCACCGCGGTGGGTGACCTGCCGCTCGCCGTCGAACAGGCGGCGGCGTGGATCGCGGAGACCGCCACTCCGATCGACACCTATCTGGAACAGCTGGCCCAGCAGGCCCCGGAGGTCCTGGCGCTCAACCAGCCGGCCGGATATCCCGAGCCGGTCGCCGCGACCTGGAACATCTCCATCGAACGGCTCAAGGAGCGCTCGCCCGCCGCGGTGCGCCTCCTCCAGCTCTGCGCCTTCTTCGCCCCTGAGCCGATCTCGGGGAACCTGCTGTACAGCAAGGAGATGATCGAGGCACTGAAGCCGTACGACGCCTCGCTCCAGGAGAAGCTGGTGCTGGGCCGCGTCATCCGGGAGATCGGCCGGTTCGCCCTCGCCAAGGTCGACCAGGTCTCCAACTCCATCCAGGTGCACCGGCTCGTCCAGGCCGTCATCCGGGCCCAGCTCACCGAGGAGGAGCAGCGGGATGCCCGGCACGCCGTCCACCGGATCCTCGCGGGCGCCAGGCCCGATGACGACGAGCCGATCGACAATCCGGCCAACTGGCCTCAGTTCGCGACGATATGGCCGCACCTGGGCCCGTCCGACGCCCGTAACTGCAAGGAGCCGGAGGCGCGCAGGCTCCTGATCGACCGGGTGCGCTACCTGTGGAAGCGCGGTGACTTCAGGACGGCGACCACGCTCTGCGAGGAGCTGCGTGAGATCTGGCGCGAGACGCTGGGGGAGCGGGACATCCAGTACCTGTACCTCTGCTTCCACCTGTCCAACATCTACCGCTCGCGCGGGCGCTACGTGGAAGCCATGGATCTCGACGAGATCACCCTGGCGACGCAACGGGAGGTGCTGGGACCGGAGCATCCGCACACGTACATGAGCACCAGCAGCCTGGCCACCGACCTCGGCACGCTCGGCGAGTACACCAGGGCGATCGAACTGGCGACGGAGGCCACCGACGGGTTCAACCAGATCTTCCACGAATCGCACCCCAGGGCCCTGGCCGCGGCCAACAACCTGGCGTTCACCCTGCGGTCCATCGGCCAGTACGCCAAGGCCCGCGAGATCGACCAGGACGTCTTCGACCGGCGCCGCGAGGTGCTCGGCGAGGAACACCCGTACAGCCTCTCCTCGGCCATGAACCTGGCCCGTGACCTGCGGGACGTCGGCCGGTACGAGGACTCGGTCGGCATCCTCAGCCGTACGTACGACAGCTACAAGGCGACCCTCGGCCGCTCCTTCCCCGGCACGCTCAGCGCGGCCAAGAGCCTCGCGGTCTCGCTGCGCAGGGCGGGAAGGCTGGAGGACGCCCGTCGGCTCACGGTGGCGACCAGGGCCCGGTACCGGGCGAAGTACACCTCCGCCAACCCGGAGTGGCTGGCCTGTGACCTCAATCTGGCGGCCGACCTGTTCGCCGCGGGCGAGACGTCCGAGGCCAGGGACGCGGCCCAGGAGGTCGTCGACCAGTATGTGAAGGTGCCGGGGGAGAAGCACCCCTACACCCTGGCGGCGCTGAACAACCTGGGGGTCTACCTCTGGGGGACAGGCGCGGCCGAGGAGGCGGAGCAGGTGCTGACCCGGGTCGTCGCCCTGATGCGCGAGGTCTACGGGCGGAACCACCCCAACACGCTGTTCAGTGTGATGAACCTGGCCAACGCCACGGCGGAGCGGGGCGATTTCGACCTGGTGCTGAAGACCGAGCGGGGGCTGGCGGTGCAGTTCCGGGACGTACTGGGCGCACACCATCCGGAGACGCTGGCCATGAAGTCGAACATGGCGGTCACGCTCGACGCGATGGGGCGCAAGGACGAGGCGCTCCAGGTCAGAGTGGAGACGGTCGAGGAGCTGTCCCGGCAGCTCGGTGACGACCATCCGCTCACCCGGATCGCCCGGGACGAGCGGCGGTTCCAGCGCGAACTGGAACCGCAGGCGGTGTGAGACACCGTACGGGGAGTGCCCGGCAGGCGCCGGACGCTCCCCGTACCCGCTGCTCAGCCCTCGGAGTCGTCCAGCAGCCAGTTGAGGATGCGGGGGAGCGCGTGCAGCGCGTCGAAATGCGCGGCCGCAGGTTCCACCACGACGGTGGCGCCCGGAATCCGGCTCGCCAGCCAGCGGGTGTGCCCGACCGGTGAGAAGACGTCCTTCTCGCCGTGCCACAACAGCACCGGACCGGTGATGTCGGCCGGATCGAAGCCCCACGGGTGACTGAACGCGAGCGCGTCGTCGATCCAGCCGTATGCCGAAGTGCGCAGTCCCTCACTGTAGTTGCGCAACAGCATGGTGCGGAGGCCTGCGTCGTTGACCACCATCCGGTCGGATTCGGTGAGCTCCCGGCGCAGATCGTCGATCAGACGTACCGGATTTCTTCTGATCACCGCGGACCGCGAGATGAACGACTGCGCGAGCCCGTCGGGATCGGACGTTGCCGTGGTGTACGCCAGTACGTTGGACGGGGCCATCCCCTCGAACCAGTCGAGGCCCTCGGCGTCCCGTGGGGCCAGCCCGACCAGGGCGGCGGTACGGGTGACCCGCTCGGGCATCAGCGCGGCGCAGGCCAGGGCGTGTGACGCGCCGCCCGACCGGCCCACGACGGCGAACCGTTCGATCCCGATGTGGTCCGCGATGGCCCGTACGTCCTGGACGGCGTCGGCCACGCTTCTGCCCGGCAGGCGGTCGGAGTCGCCGTATCCCGGCCTGTCGTAAGTGATCAGCTGCGTCTTGCGCTGGTACAGCACCATGCCCCGCGGCGCCGGACCGAGCCTGCTGCCGGGCATCCCGTGCAGCAGGAAGACCGGTCTGCCGCGCGGATCCCCCAGTCGCTCCACCACCAGTTGCCGCCCGTCGACCCCGCGCACCCGACTGCGCACTCCGTGCCTCCTCGCGATTCCTGCGGACACGATGTGTCCGGCTTTCCCCGTACCATTCGATGATGACCCATCAGAGCCGTTACGGGGATGGCGCGTTGAGAGAATTCGGGAGGCTCCGGGAGTAGTGTTCCGGAGTGGGCGTCCCGGGGATGCGCCGGGAGGGGGATCCGCAGAGGTGAATCCAGAGCAGGGCCGGTTCCCGCAGGCTGCCGACGACTCCCCGCTGCTCTGTGTCGAAGGCATGATGAGCTGTGGCGCCACGCACGCGGAGGCCTTCGGCGGCTACCCCGGTCGCCCCGGTTGCGACCGGCCCGGCGGCGGCCGCTGAGCGTTCGCTCCCAGGACGGGGGAAGCCCGGGCCGCGACACGGCCCGGGCCTTTGAGCGGAGGCCGGTCAGGCGGACCGGGACAGTCCGGCGGTGCCCGCCTTCGCCGGTGCGACTCCGAAGATGTCCACCGCGTGGTAGTACGTCCAGGCTGTGGCGTTGCACGAGGTCAGCTTCGCGCCGGAGTAGGCGGCGCAGACGCGCTTGAGATCCGCGTAGAGGGCGGAGTCCAGGCGGGCCTTGTTGGCGGAGAACGTGCCGGCGGCCTTGTAGTTGCGGTAGCCGAAGTCATGGCGTGCGCAGGCCGTTTGGAAGGGGAAGCCGAACGGGTTGTCGGGCGAGCTGCTGCAGTAGTCGGTCGTCCAGTCGAAGCCGTACGCGGTCCAGGCGCCCCGGTTGTTGCGGGCGGCGTTCCAGGAGTTGTAGCTGGCGGCGCTCGTCTGGGTCCATGAGCTGAGGACCTGGGGCTTGTCCGCGGGGGCGGCCGAGGCGGATGAGGCAGGCAGCAGGGCGAGCGGGAGCGAGAGGGCGACGGTACCGAGCAGCATGGCGGCGTGGCGGCGCATGGCGATTCTCCGTGGGGTGAGAAGGAGCTGGGGCGGCCGGGCACCTCGTGGGTTCATGAGGTCGCCCCAGAATGCCGCCATGCACCTGCCATGCATAGCCGTTGCGCCGACTGAACGCCGGGAGTTGAAGCGTTGGTCGTGCGACGGTCATGAGAACGCGCCGCTGCCGCCCCCCTCTCGTGGGCGGGGCGGCAGCGGAGAGTTGCGGGGCCGTCCCGCCGTCACGCCATGGCCGAGCCCTCGCCGGCCGGCCTCGGGGCCGGGGCTTCCTCGGTGTCCGGCCTCCTTCGCATCGCCATCAGCAGGGTGATGACCGTGCCCACCACCGCCCACGCGGACAGCACCAGCAGCGGTCCGGTCACCGCGTTGCCCTTGAAGTAGGCGATCGAGCGCGCCACCCAGGTCCCGGCCCCCGGCGGCAGCGCGGGGCCGATCGCCCGCCAGAAGTCCGGGAGCATCGGGAGCGGGAAGGCGCCGCCCGCGCTCGGGTTGCCCGCGATCACCACGAGCAGCACGGCCAGGCCGATGCCGACGATGCCGGTGAGCGCCTCCAGGGCGAGGGTGATCATGCCGACCGCGAAGACGGTCAGCGCGCCCAGGCCGGACAGCCCCCAGAAGGATCCGGGGAGGGCTCCGAGGATCGGGCCGATGATGATCGCGCCGCCGATTCCGCCCGCGACCGAGTACAGCGCCATGACCCCGGTCCGGATCACCGCGCGCTGACGGTTGGCGGGGCGGGTGCCCGCGCTGATCGCCAGGATCGAGGCGCAGAGGTAGCCGCCCACGCACCAGCCCACGACCAGGTAGAAGGACGAGAGCCCGTCGAAGTCCTCGTCCGAGGCCGGGGCCACGTCCACGGTGCGTACCGAGCGCTGCTGGGTGAGGTCGGCCGCCGTGATGATCTTCGTCAGGGAGGTGGCCAGGACGGTGCCGCCGCCGGATGCCACCAGCAGGGTGTCGGTCGTGCCCCTGGGGGAGACGATCAGGGCGCCGTCGATGTCGCGGTCCAGGATCTGCTGCCGGGCGGTGGACGCGTCCTTGACCGCGCGGGGGTCCAGGGGGCCGCCGGGGAGGCCGTCCAGTTCGCTGACGAGCTGGGCGGACACCTGCTGGGGGGCGACGACACCGAAGGGGACGTCCGTCGGCTTCGGCTTGTGGAGCGCTCCGACATAGGACGCGATGAACAGCAGCTGCAGTGCCAGCACGCCGATGACGAGCAGTGCGGCCCGTGGAGTGACGGCGTTCTTCATCTCGTCGGCAAAAGTCATGACCCCACGGTCCGGGGTGTCCGTCGTTCACGCAGTCGGGACCGGGCCGAATGGCTGAGGGGCCCGGAGATGGCCCCCGCACTGGATATCGTACGAATGTTCGAAACTTGGTCTATGGTGGAGAGCGAGGGGGTGGTGAGTACGGATTGGTTCAGGAGGCGCGGGTGCCCGGGTTCACGCATCTGCATACCGTTTCCGGGTTCTCCCTGCGGTACGGGGCCTCGCACCCGGAGCGGCTGGCGGAGCGTGCCGCGGAGCGCGGGATGGGTGCTCTCGCGCTGACCGACCGCGACACCCTGGCGGGTGCGGTCCGGTTCGCCAAGGCCTGTGAGCGGGCGGAGATTCGGCCGCTCTTCGGGGTGGAACTCGCCGTGGCTCCCGCCGGGCGCCCGGAGGGTGACGGATACGCGCACCGGCCGCGGACCCCGGTCCGCGGAGGTGCCTTTGTCGATGAATCCGCACCCCGGGTCACCTTCCTCGCGCGTGACGGCGCCCTGGGCTGGGCCGGGCTGTGCCGCCTGGTCACCGCCGCCCACGCGGCCGTGCCCGACGGCGGCCGGCCCCTGCTCGACCGCTCCGCGCTGCCCGCCGAAGGGCTCACCGTGCTGCTCGGCCCCGCCTCCGAGGTGGGAGCGGCGCTGGCCGCGGGCCGCCCCGACCGGGCCGCCGCGCTGCTCGCACCCTGGCGGGAGGCGTACGGCGACGGCCTGCGGCTCGAAGCCGTCCACCACGGCCGGGACGGCACCGGGCCCGGTTCGCTGCGGCTCGCCGCCCGTACCGTCGGCTTCGCCGCCGAGCAGGGGGTACGGGCCGTGCTGACCAACGCCGTCCGGTACGCCGATCCGGGTCAGGGCCCCGTCGCCGATGTGCTCGACTCCGCCCGCAGGCTCGTACCCGTCGACCCGCGCCGCGCCCCGCTCGACAGCGGTGAGCGCTGGCTCAAGGACGCCCGCGCGATGGCGGAGACCGCTGAGCGGATCACCTCGGCCGCCGGGCTCGGTCCCGGCGCCGGGGCACGACTGATCGCGGAGACCGGGCACACCGCCGACGCCTGCGTGGTCGACCCCCAGGGCGACATCGGCCTCGGCTCCGTCCACTTCCCCGAACCGCACCTCGTCGGCGCGGACCGGCGCACCGCCCAGCGGGCGCTGGCCTCGCGGGCCGCCGCGGGCATGGTGCTGCGCGGCTACGACCGCAGGCGCGAATACTGGGACCGGATGCGTCACGAGCTGGACATCATCGCCCACCACGGCTTCGCCTCGTACTTCCTGACCGTCGCCCAAGTGGTCGACGACGTAAGGAAGATGAAGGTCCGGGTGGCTGCGCGAGGCTCCGGCGCCGGCTCCCTGGTCAACCATCTCCTCGGCATCGCCCACGCCGACCCGGTCGAGCACGGGCTGCTGATGGAGCGCTTCCTGTCCAAGCGCCGCTTCGTGCTGCCCGACATCGACATCGACGTCGAGTCGGCCCGCCGTCTCGACGTCTACCGCGCGGTCATCGGCCGCTTCGGCGCCGAGCGGGTCGCCACCGTCGCCATGCCCGAGACCTACCGGGTGCGCCACGCCATCCGCGACGTCGGTGCCGCGCTCTCGATGAACCCGGCCGAGACCGACCGGCTCGCCAAGGCCTTCCCGCACATCCGGGCCAGCGACGCCCGCGCGGCGATGGAGGAACTGCCCGAGCTGCGCGGGGTGGCGAGGGCGAAGGAGAAGTACGGACGGCTGTGGGAGCTTGTGGAGGCGCTGGACGCGCTGCCGCGCGGTATCGCCATGCATCCGTGCGGGGTCCTCCTCTCGGACGCCTCGCTGCTGCGCCGCACCCCCGTCGTGCCCACCAGCGGCGAAGGTTTCCCGATGGCGCAGTTCGACAAGGAGGACGTGGAGGATCTCGGGCTGCTCAAGCTCGACGTGCTCGGTGTACGGATGCAGTCGGCGATGGCGCACGCGGTTGCCGAGGTGAAGCGGGCCTCGGGCCGGGAGGTGGACCTGGACGCCGTGGAGCCGCGCGACCCGGAGACGTACCGGCTGATCAGGACCGCCGAGACGCTGGGCTGTTTCCAGATCGAGTCGCCCGGCCAGCGCGATCTGGTCGGCAGGCTCCAGCCGGCGGACTTCCACGACCTGGTGGTCGACATCTCGCTGTTCCGGCCCGGTCCGGTCGCCGCCGACATGGTGCGCCCGTTCATCGAGGCCCGGCACGGCCGGGCGCCGGTCCGCTACCCGCACCCCGACCTGGAGGGGCCACTGCGCGGGACGTACGGAGTGGTGGTCTTCCACGAGCAGATCATCGAGATGGTCGACATCATGACCGGCTGCGGCCGGGACGAGGCCGACCGCGTCCGGCGCGGGCTCTCCGACCCCGAGTCGCAGGGCCGGATCAGGGTCTGGTTCGCCCGGCACGCGGCGGCGCGGAAGTACGGCGCGGACGTGATCGCTCGTGCCTGGGAGATCATCGAGGCCTTCGGCAGCTATGGCTTCTGCAAGGCGCACGCGGTGGCCTTCGCCGTACCGACGTACCAGTCGGCCTGGCTGAAGGCGCATCACCCGGCGGCCTTCTACGCCGGGCTGCTCACCCATGACCCCGGGATGTACCCGAAGCGGCTGCTGCTCGCGGACGCGCGGCGCCGCGGGGTGCCGGTGCTGCCGCTGGATGTGAACCGGTCGGCGGCCGCTCATCGAATCGAACTGGTGTCTGATGGGGAAGGGGGGAGGGAATCCTGGGGGCTGCGGCTGGCGCTCTCCGACGTCCATGGGATCAGTGAGGCCGAGGTCGCCCGGATCGAGGCCGGACAGCCCTACACCTCACTGCTGGACTTCTGGCAGCGGGCCCGTCCGGGAAAGCCCGCCGCCGAGCGGCTGGCCCAGGTCGGCGCGCTGGACGCGTTCGGCGCCAACCGCCGTGACCTGCTGCTGCACCTGTCCGAACTCCACCGGGCCCAGCGCGGCGCGGGCTCCGGCGCCCAGCTTCCCCTCGGCGGCGGGCACCGCACCGGCTCCATCGGCCTGCCCGACCTCAACGAGGCGGAACGGCTCAGCGCCGAACTGGGCGTGCTGAGCATGGATGTGTCGCGGCATCTGATGAGCGATCACCATGCCTTCCTCGAGGAGCTCGGCGCGGTCTCGGCCAAGCGGCTGCGCGAGGCTCGGCACGGGGACACCGTGCTGGTCGCGGGCGCCAAGGCGGCCACCCAGACCCCGCCCGTCCGCTCCGGGCGACGGGTCGTCTTCACCACCCTGGACGACGGTACGGGTCTGGTCGACCTGGCCTTCTTCGACGACAGCCACGCCGCCTGCGCGTACACGGTCTTCCACTCCTGGCTGCTGCTGGTACGCGGAGTGGTGCAGCGGCGCGGGCCGCGGAGCCTGAGCGTGGTCGGCGCCGCCGCCTGGAACCTGGCCGAGCTGGCCGAACTGCGGCGCACCGGCGGGCTCGACGCGGTCGCGGCCCGGCTGGCGGAGGTGCCCGCCGAGCCGGCCGCTCCGGAGGAGAAGGCATCCGCTGCCGACGACGGCCGCCGGATCCGGATGCCCACCGGCTACGAGATGAACCCCTGGTCCGACCTTCAGCCGCCCGGCGAGGGAGTGCCCACCGGAAGGAAGCTGTGGCACCAGAGCCCGGGGAGCGCGGGATGAGCGGGTGAGCGGGATGAGCGGAGCGAGTGGGGTGATCATGACGACTGGGGTGAGTGGGGTGGCCGGGGTGAGTGAGCAGCCCGGAATCCTCTGCCTGCGGTTCCGCCGGATCGGTGGTGGCCTCCCGGACGGCGCCGGCTACGCGGGGCTGCTCGCCCTGCTCGGTTCGTTCACTCCGGTCGTCGAGGCGGCGCCGCCCGATGGTGCGCTCGCCGATGTGCGGGGCGCGCTGCGCTACTTCGGGCGGGATGTGGCGGGTCTCGCCTCGGTGATCCGGGTCCGTGCACTGGCCCTGCATGGTGCGGACTGCGCCATCGGGGCCGCCGAGAACCCGATGCTGGCCCGGATGGCTGCACGGCAGGCCGCGCCCGGGACGACCTTCGTGGTGCCCGTCGGAGGGGCCGCCGCCTTCCTCGCGGACCGGCCGGCCGCCGCACTGGACGGCGTCGGGGCGGCGACGGCCCGCACCCTGTGCGGATACGGGCTCGACTCCGTCGGCCGGATCGCGGCCGCCCCGCTCGGCACGCTCCAGCGGATCACCGGGGTGCGGACCGGGCGCGAGCTGTGGGAGCGGGCGCACGGCATCGACCGTACGGCGGTCGTGCCGAACGCCGCGGCCCGCTCGATCGCCGCCGAACGGACCTTCCCCCGCGACGAGCTGGACCGGGAGCGGCAGCGGCGTGCCCTCATGTCGCTCACCGAGGAGCTGGGGGCGAGGATGCGCGGCGAGGGGCGGGTGTGCCGTTCGCTCGCGGTCTCCGTGCGCTATGCCGACCGGACCGGCTACTCGACGCTGACCCGCAGCCGTACGCTCCGCGAACCCACCGCACACTCCGCGGAACTCACCGCGCTCGCCTACCGGATCCATGACTCGTTCGCCCTGCAACGGGCCCGGGTGCGAGGCATCGCGCTGCGGGCCGAGGGGATCGGCGACGCCGGGCGTGCCGCGCACCAGCTGACCTTCGACCCGGTCGACGAACGGGCGCGGCGGATCGAGGCGGTGGCGGACCGGCTGCGGGAGAAATTCGGGGAGCGGGCCGTGATGCCGGGGCGGCTCGCGGCCTGACCTGCCCGCCGGAGGCTGCCCCGGGGCTACGGTTGGTACCGCGTCAGTTTTTACCGACGCGTAACTTCCCACACAACATTACTCGTGCGTAAGTTGGCATGAGCACCTAGAAAGTCGTCAGAACTTGTGGTCCGGGCCGCAGGGTGCACAGACATCGCAACTCCCTTGAGCCGCAAGGAGACCCCACGATGCTGCCCTGGACCCGTGCGTCGCGCGCCCCACGTGCGCGGACAGCCCTCGCCGCACTGCTCCTCGCCGTAGCCGCAGCCGCCACCCCCACGGCCACTGCCGCTGCAGCCACCCCCACCGCCGCCACGGCCACCTCCCGTGGCTGGAACGACTACTCCTGCAAGCCCTCCGCAGCCCACCCCCGGCCCGTCGTGCTGGTCCACGGAACCTTCGGGAACTCGGTCGACAACTGGCTCGTCCTCGCTCCCTACCTGGTCAACCGGGGCTACTGCGTCTACTCGCTCGACTACGGGCAGCTTCCCGGAGTGCCGCTCTTCAACGGTCTCGGCCCGATCGACAAGTCGGCCGGACAGCTCGCCACGTTCGTCGACAAGGTGCTCGCCTCCACCGGGGCCCCCGAGGCCGACCTCGTCGGCCACTCCCAGGGCGGCATGATGCCGAACTACTACCTGAAGTTCCTCGGCGGAGCGGCCAAGGTGAACGCCCTGATCGGACTCGCGCCCGACAATCACGGAACCACCCTCCTCGGCCTGACCAAGCTGCTGCCGTACTTCCCCGGCGCCGAGGACCTGCTCGACGCCGCTACGCCCGGACTCGCCGACCAGGTCGCCGGATCGCCCTTCGTCACCAAGCTCAACTCGGTCCCCGACACCGTGCCCGGCGTGCACTACACCGTCATCGCGACCCGGTACGACGAGGTGGTGACCCCGTACCGGACACAGTTCCTGGACGGGCCGGACGTACGTAACGTGCTGCTCCAGGACCTGTGCCCGGTCGACCTGTCCGAGCACGTGGCGATCGGGACCATCGACAGGATCGCCTTCCACGAGGTGGCGAACGCCCTGGATCCGGCGCACTCCACCCCGACCACCTGCGCCTCGGCCGTCGGGTAGGGCCTCCCGGTCCGGTCCGGTCCGTGCCGGGCTGGCCGAAGTCCGTGCCGGGCCGCTGCGGCGGTCCGGCGCCGGACCGAGGCCGGCAGCGCGGCGGCGCCCACGGTGACCGCGGCCGCGCCGCCCATGGCCCGGTAACGCGTGGCGGCGCCGGCCCCGTCCCGGCGAGGGTGCCTGCTTCCGCGACCGCTTCTCCGCGACACCGCACACCACTGTCAGTGCCAGCTGGCACGATCGGTGCATGACGACGATCGACTGGGATTCAGCTGCCGGTTCCTTCGACGAGGAGCCGGACCACGGTCTGCTCGATCCCGTGGTCCGGCACGCCTGGGCGCGGCGCCTGGAGAGCTGGCTGCCCCGGGAGCGCTGCGAGGTGCTCGATCTCGGCTGCGGCACCGGAAGCCTGTCCCTGCTCGTTGCCGGTCAGGGGCACCGCGTCACCGCCGTCGACCGCTCGCCCCGCATGGTGGAGCAGGCGCGCGCCAAGCTGGCCGGTACCGGCACCGAGGTGCTGACCGGTGACGCCGCCGCGCCACCCGTCGGCAAACAGCGGTTCGACGTGATTCTGGCCCGGCACGTGGTGTGGCTGCTCCCTGATCCGGCGGAGGTCCTGCGCCACTGGTTCGGCCTGCTGCGGCCGGGCGGCAGACTGGTGCTGATCGAAGGCGTGTGGAACGGGGTGGGGCTGTCGGCCTCGCAACTCACCGCGCTGCTCGCCCCCTTCACCGAGCGCGTCCACCACGAACCGCTCTCCGGCGACCGCGATCTCTGGGGCAAGGAGGTCGACGACGAGCGCTACGCCCTGGTGGCGCGGGCCGAGCCCCCGCGCCGGCACACCGAGGTCGTCGACGTGCATCTGATCCTCCGCCGCGGCTCCGACGTCCTGCTCGCCCGCCGGGCCGGTACGGGGTACGCGGACGGACTGCTGCACGCTCCGTCCGGGCACGTGGAGGACGGCGAGGACGTCCGGGAGGCGGTGATCCGCGAGACGGCCGAGGAGATCGGTGTGATGCTCGAACCGGAGGAGCTGCGCATGGCCCTGGTCATGCAGCACCGGGGGCCGGGCGGCAGCCCCAGGACGGGCTGGTTCTTCGAGGCGGCGTACGACCCGGACCGCCCGCCGTACAACCGGGAACCCGACAAGTGCTCCGAGCTGGAGTGGTTCCCGCTGGACGCCCTGCCGGACGACATGGTCGCGTACTGCCGTGCGGGCCTCGACGGCTACCGGGCGGGGGAGCACTTCCTGATCCACTGGCACGAGGACGGCGACACCGTCGCGTTCGAACCGAGAGGGGTGCGACGCGCCGTCCCGCTGCCGGCCGGCGGAGCCCGCACCGGGCGGCTGCACCACATCGAGCTGTGGGTGCCCGATCTGACGGCGGCCGTGGCCGGCTGGGGGTGGCTCCTCGGAGAGCTGGGCCATGTCCCGTACCAGCAGTGGGCGCATGGGCGCAGCTGGCGGCGGGGCGAGAGCTATGTGGTGATCGAGCAGTCGCCCGATCTGGCCCCCGGGGCGCACGAACGACGGCGCCCCGGACTCAACCATCTCGCGTTCCACGTCGAGGACCGGACCGCTTTCGACGCGCTGGTGGCCCGCGCCCCGGAGCACGGCTGGCGGCTGCTCTTCGAGGACCGTCATCCGCACGCGGGCGGCGGCGGGCACGTGGCCGCGTATCTGGAGGACGCGGCGGGGTACGAGGTGGAGCTGGTGGCGAGCTGAGGGAGCGGGGAGCGAAGCGGGGCAACGGAGCGGAAGAGAGGGGCCGGAGAGCCGGGCGGGGTGCCGGGCGCCCTCGGCCCGGCAGCCCGGCACCAGCCCGGAGCCTCAGCCCAGCAGCCCGGCGAACCCCTCCGCCGTGCGGGCGATCCGTTCCAGCTCGTCCAGGGCCGCCACGGCGGCCCCCGCCGCCTCCGGGTCGCGTCCGGCCAGGCCGCTCTCCTCGAACTCGTCCTCGTCCAGCCGCAGTACGGCGGAGCGGTCCGCCGGCACCCACAGGTCGAGATCCAGGTCCTCGACGAGCAGTTCGCCGTCCCGCAGCACAGCGGGGCGGGTCACATCGCAGTACCAGCCCTTGAGCTGACCCGTGCCCGTGCGGACCTCCTTCACCGCGAACCAGGCATCGCGCCAGTAGTACTCGGTGAAGACATCGCCGGGCTCGAAGCGTTCGAAGCCGAAGTCGCGCACGCCGGGCGCCGCCCAGGGCGCCCGTACCGTCACCCGGGTGCCGTCGTCGGCGACCAGCGCGGCGGGATAGCGGATCTTGGTCTTTCCGGCCTTGACCAGGACGACGGTCAGTCCGGCGTCAGCCGATCCTGCGGACATGGCGTACCTCCGTGGCGCAGATCTCGTAGCCGAACCAGCGGTTGATCGCCAGCATCGGACCGTTGCCGGCGTCATTGCCGGTGTAGGCATCGGTGTACCCGGCATCGCGCGCCCGGTGCAGCGAGTCGTTCTTGGCGAGCTTCGCCAGCCCGCGATCGCGGTAGGCCCGGCGGGTGCCGGTCATCCCCGACCAGTAGCGGTTCACGCCGTCGGTCTCCGCCGCGCTGAACGCCGCCACCTCGCCGTCGGCGACCACGACCGTGGTGAGGCGGTGGTCGAGGCCGGGACTGCGCCAGGTCTCCGTCAGCCATTCCTCGTAGTCCGACAGCAGGGCCGGCGTGTCGCTGGGCTCGTCCGCGGTGGTCTCGGCATCCGCCTCGAAGAGCGGGCGCGGGTCGTCGTCGAAGTCGGCACCCGTACGCAGCTCGACACCGGCCGGGAGCTCCTGACGGGGCGGCAGCGTGCCGCGGGCCAGGTCGAGATGGAGGAAGTGGGCGGGCCGGCTCGGCTCATATCCGTGCTTCCCGGCGAAGGCCCGGTTGCCGGGGGTGTCCAGGACCCAGGTGTAGAAGGAGGTCGCGCCGGCGAGGGCCAGATATTCCTCGGCCGTGCGCAGCAGCAGCGTGCCCGCTCCCCGGCCGGTCCGCTCCGGGTGGGTGTACGGATTGCAGAACGCCTGGCCCGGCTCAGGACTCTCGTATGCCAGCCCCACCTGAGCCGTTCCGATGATCTCGCCGTCCTCCTCCGCGACCAGCAGCCGGTAGCGCTTGTCGGGATGGGCGGTGGCCAGATCGAAGAGGACCAGCTCCGGTGTGGTGACCATGTACGGGAGAGCCGCACGCCTCACCCGCACCCAGTCCTCGGCGTCGGCGGGCCGGAAATCGCGCACGATGACAGTCATGCGCCGGACCGTACCCGCAGGTCCGGCCGGGCCGCCCCCGAATTTCCGGCGGTGGGGCAGAATCGGCCCGTGACTCTGAAGATCGCCGTTGACCCGGATGCCGGCACCGCCCCGTACGAGCAGTTGCGCACGCAGATCTCCGAACTGGCCCGTTCGGGGACGCTGCCGGTCGGCTACAGACTTCCCACCGTGCGCGGCTTCGCCGAGGAACTGGGCCTCGCCGCCAACACCGTCGCCAAGGCCTATCGCGCGCTGGAGGCGGACGGAGTGATCGAGACGCGGGGGCGCAACGGGACGTTCGTCGCCGCCGCCGGCGACGCGGCCGAACGCAACGCGGCCTCCGCCGCACGCGAGTACGCGGAGCAGGCCCGGCGGCTGGGGGTGTCCCGGACACGGGCACTGGAGCTGGCCCAGGACGCGGTGCGGGCGGTGTACGCGGGGTGAGGTGAGGTCAGATGAGGAGACGGTGCGGGATGCCGGGTGCCCCGGTGGGCCCGCGCTCGGAGACACGGCCCGGGTCCGTCCCCTGGCGGTCCGCGCTCAGAGGTACAGTCCCGCATCCGCCCCCGAGTCCTGTTGGGGGACCGATGCGGGGCCCGTGCCGCGGCGCAGGGCGTACAGCTCCGCCAGAGTCGTTCCCTCACCGGCCGCGTCACGGCTCAGTCCCTCCGCCGTGCCGAGCCAGGCCACCGACTCGCTGCGGGTCAGCGGGCCCACATCGATCCGGGCCAGGCAGCGGCCGGGCCTGACGACCGCAGGGTGCAGCCGTTCCAGGTCCTCGTTGGTCGTCACGCCCACCAGTACGTTGCGGCCCTGGCCCAGCAGCCCGTCCGTCAGGTTCAGCAGCCGCGACAGCGCCTGGCCGGCCGTGTGCTTGGCCTCGCCGCGGATCAGCTCGTCGCAGTCCTCCAGGAGCAGCAGCCGCCAGCGGCCCTTCGCACTGCCGTCGTCCTCGCCGATCGCGATGTCCATCAGATAACCGACGTCGTTGAAGAGCCGCTCGGGGTCGAGCACGCAGTCGACCTGGCACCAGTCCCGCCACGACCGGGCCAGCGTACGCAGGGCGGAGGTCTTGCCGGTGCCGGGGGGCCCGTGCAGCAGGAGCAGCCGGCCCGCGATGTCGTCCGGGGTGACCTTCATCAGCCGGTCCATGGCCACGGCCACGGGCGCGGTGTAGTTGGGCCGGATCTCCTCCCAGGTGCCGGCCGAGATCTGACGGGTCGTGCGGTGCGGCCCCCGGTGCGGCGAGACGTACCAGAAGCCCATGGTCACGTTCTCCGGCTGGGGCTCCGGCTCGTCCTGGGCACCTTCCGTGGCCTCGTCGAGCACCTTCCTGGCGAGTTCGGCGCTGGTCGCGGTGACCGTGACGTCCGCGCCCCGGCTCCATCGCGAGACGAGCAGCGTCCAGCCCTCGCCCTCGGCGAGCGTGGCGCTTCGGTCGTCGTCGCGGGCGGCGCGCAGCACCCTCGCGGCTGCGGGGAGGAGGGTGGCACCCGTTCTGACACGGTCGAGGGACGAGCTGTGCGCGTACGGCTGCTCGCCCGTCGCGAAGCGGCCGAGGAGCAGCGCGTCGACGACGTCGGACGGGGAGTCGCTGTCGTCGACGGTGAGCCGGATCGGCAGAGCGGCCTCGGGGTTGGCAGACATGCCGCCCATGATCCGGCACCGGCGTAGGCGGCGCACCTGTGTTTCGGCAGCCGCCCTTGCCCGCCGGGGGCGGTCCACCCATGGCCCCGCCCGGGGTCATGGCCCGGAGTCCGCCACGGGGAGCGCCCTGCGCCGAGGTGATGTGTACGCGGATGTGACAGGTACTCCGACGGCACGCGTACCCCGATGTGACACGTTCTCAGCGCATTGCCGGCGAGACCGCGCCCGATGGACTTGGCATGCACACTTCCGAAAAGGCCTTCGCTGCTGCTACCACGGACGTGGCAGAGATCCTGCCGTTCGGTCCATGGGAGGTTCCATGAAAATTTCCAGAATTGTGGCGTTCTCGTCCTCGCTCCTGCTCGGTGCCGTCATCGCCCTGACCGGGGCGGCCACCGCGAACGCCGCGCCCTCCGTACAAGCCGTCGACTACGTCGCGCTGGGCGACTCCTACTCCTCGGGGGTCGGTTCCGGCAGCTACATCGGCTCCAGTGGTGACTGCAAGCGCAGCACCCTCGCCTACCCCTCCCTCTGGGCGGCCGCCCATGCGCCCGCCTCATTCGCCTTCACCGCCTGCTCGGGTGCCCGTACAGGTGATGTGACGGCGAACCAGCTCGGACCGCTCAGCTCCGCGACCGATCTCGTCTCGATCTCCATCGGCGGCAACGACGCGGGATTCGCCGATGTCATGACGACCTGTGTCCTCCAGTCGGAGGCCACCTGCCTCAACCGGATCGCCACCGCCCGCGGCTACGTGGACTCCACGCTCCCCGGCAAGCTCGACTCGGTGTACGACGCGATCAGCGCCAAGGCCCCGTCCGCCCATGTCGTCGTCCTCGGCTACCCGCGCTTCTACAAGATCGGCGGCAGCTGCGTCGTCGGTCTGAGTGACAAGGTGCGCACCGCCATCAACGGTGCCGCCGACTACCTCAACGCGGCCACCGCCAAGCGTGCCGCCGACCACGGATTCACCTTCGGTGATGTCGCCGGGCAGTTCACCGGCCACGAGATCTGCTCCGGGAGCGCCTGGCTGCACAGCCTCAACTGGCTCAACATCGGTGAGTCGTACCACCCCTTCGCCGCCGGGCAGTCCGGCGGCTATCTGCCCGTGCTCAACGCGCTCGACTGACCGGCGCGTACGTCCGTTCACCGCGTTCGCCCGCTGTATTCGTCCGCCGCTTCCGGGCGGCGTCCTGCCCGGCCGCCCGCCGGTGCGGGGCCTGCGGGCCGGGGTCCTGTCCGGCCGGCTGCCCCGACCGGCCTGCGGAGTCCGGACGCTGACGGTCTGTCCCGCTCGCCCGGGGGCGGGCAGCCGCACGGACAGATCGTCAACCTCCGTATGTGTGTGCTCAATCCTGCGCCCGGGATACACGTGTGTCGCCGAGGAGGGATAGGGTTAACCTGCCCGGGCCGGGTGCCCTCGTACGGGTGGGGAGTGACATGGAACAGATAACGGTGCGCAGCAGGGCTCGTGTGCCTGCCATTACCTGCGGAAGCAGCGCGACGAGTTCGCGCCTCGACCGCCATCTCGCAGTGCTGGGCGGTCCCGCCGTCCCGCAGCGTGAGTCCGCGGAGGCGACGTTGCTGATGCGTGAGCTGACCTCGCGCGATGCCGCGCACACCCGCCGGAGCAAGAGCGCGCGCGTCTCGCTCTTCGCCCCGCTGCGGCGACTGCGGCGCTCGCTCTTCGGCAGCCGCCACTGATCCGACCCCCGGTCCCGGCGCCGCGCCGCTGCCCGCTCTTCCGTCATCCCCGGAGCCGGCAGTGGCGCTTCGCCATGTCCGCGTGGATTCCCGGGCCTCTCACCCGGGGAAGGCCGGGTGCGTAGCCGCAGGTGTGATTTCTGGTGAAGTGGGTACCGAGGTAATTCGGCGCCGAAGTACTTCTACACTGTCGGCATGCCCGAGAAGCGAGCCGTGCGCCTGAGCCCCGACGAGCGAAGGGCGCAATTGGTCGCGATTGGCGTGGACATGCTTTCCGACTGCTCGCTGGACGAACTCTCCACCGACGATGTGGCGCGCCGGGCCGGCATATCCCGGGGGCTGCTCTTCCACTACTTCGACTCCAAGCGCGACTTCTACCGCTGCGTGGTGCGGCAGGAGTGCGACGACTTCGCCGCAGCCACGGAGCCGGACCCCTCGCTGGAGCCCGTTCCCTGGCTGCGGGCGTTCATTGCCGGCTTCGCGGCGTACGTCACGGAGCACCGCAGGGTCTATCTCGCCCTGGTCCGCGGTGCCGCCGGCAGCCATCCCGTCGTGGAGGACGTCGTCGAGTCCACCCGCGACATCCTGGCCCGGCGGGTGCGGGAGGGGCAGCGGCGTCTCGGGATGCCGGATGCGCCGAGGCCGCATGTCGCCGCCCGCGCCTGGATGGCCTTCGCCGAGGAGGCCGTCACCAGCTGGCCGCTCGACGGGCCGGACGCCCTCGACGAACTCGGCGCGTTCCTGGAGTCGAGCTTCGTCTCGCTGCTGGGCGCCCTGGACCGGCCGGTCGTGCTGCCCGGCTGAGTGCGGCACCCTCTTCTCGTCCGGGTGCGGTGCGCCCGGTTCTCATGCGCCGCCGCGCGAGTAGGGGCGTACGGACAGCGGGACGGCGACCGCGAGCAGCGGCGCCGACCAGAGCAGCGTCCCGGCCACCGGGTGGGCGACCGGCCATGCCGCGTCGGCCGCCGGTGCGGCGTTTCCGAAGAGATCCCGGACGGCCGCGGCGGCGGCGCTGATCGGGTTCCGTTCCGCCAGTGTGCGCAGCCATCCGGGCAGGTTGCCGGTCGGGATGTACGCGTTGGACAGCAGCGGCAGGATGAACGTCGAGGCGCCCAGCTGCCCTGCGGCCTCCTCGTTCCGGATCAGCAGTCCCAGCCGGCACCCCACCCACGAGGTGGCGAACCGGAACAGCAGGAGCAGCCCGAACGCGCCCAGTGCGGCGGCCGGACCGCCCTCGATCCGCCGGCCCACGGCGAGTCCGACCAGCATCAGGGGTACCAGGCCGGCCGCTGCCGAAGACGTAGCCGGATCAGGGCCGGGAAGTACCCGCGGATGGCGGCGGGGTTCGCCGAGGACCCCGGGCCGATCGACCTGGACGCCGTGTTCGACCGGGCGCCGGCCCGCGTGCTGGACTCCTCCGGCCGCTCGTAGGACGGTCCGCCCCCGCCGGGGCCGGGCCGGAGCCGGACGGGGGTCAGAGCAGCGCGAACTGCCCGTCGGGGCCCTCCTCCCGGTGGTCGAGCACGGAGGCGGGCCGCCGGGCGGCTGACGGTACCGGCAGCACGCCCGCCGCCCGCAGCTCGGGTACGCCGATCTCCGGTCCCTCCGCCAGTTCGTCCTGCCGGGGCCGTACTTCGGCGAGCAGGGCGAGCAGCGTGATCAGTTCCAGCAGCTCCGAGGTCCACTCCCGCGGCCAGGCGCGGGGGCGTACGGCCTCCAGTCCGTCCGCCCCGGCCACCGCGGTCCGGCGCCCGAACCACAGCTCCAGCATCCGCACCCCGCCCACCTGGAACTCCCACGCACCGGCGGGCACCGGGGAGATGCGGCCGGAGCCGATGGCCAGCACCTGCGCATCGGCGTCGTACGACAGCTCCGACGGGGCGGGCGGTACCGCGGCCCGCACATAGGGGCGGCGCCCGCCCGGCAGCCGAGGTCGCTCGCCGCCCCGAGCCCCGCGCAGCTGGAGCCGCAGCAGCTCATGCCCCAGCGCCACCCCCGCCGACCAGCGCGCGGTGTCCGAGGGAAGTGGCACGATTCGGCCGGCCGGGGAGTCGCGGGCCGCCGCGAGGATCCAGGCCAGGACCGACCCGGCCGTGACCGTGTCCCCGTGGCGGGCGCGCAGCAGGCCGAGCAGCCCCGGGGCCAGATTGGGTTCGGTGCCCAGGGGGCGCCGGTACAGCGGGCGGATCCGGCCGGGCCGGCCTGCGGGGGAGTGGCCGTCGGGGAGCAGCGCGGTCACCGAGAGGGCGGGGCCCGTGTCCTGGGGGACCCGGCCGTGCTCGACCAGGAAGAGCTGGTGGTCGTCGGCGACCCGCCACAGTTCGGGCCGGGCCACGTCGATCAGGCGGTGGTCGGGGAGCAGCCACTGCTCGTCGAACGGTCCGTGCAGGATCCGTACCGGATCGGGGCACGGCCCCGGCTCACGGGCGAACCGGCCGGTCCCGGTGGACTGTCCGGGCAGGGCCGCCACCGGAGTCTGCGGGGTACGCGCACGGGTGGGCCCGAACAACCGCTCGCGCTCGGGTTCCGGAGCGTGCGCCAGCCGCTCCCAGCGGGCCCTGAGCGATGCCGCGTCCGGGGCGGTCACCCAGGGGCGCCCGGTCCTGAGCGGCCGTACGGACCAGGGCATGAGGTCGTCGAGGAGCGGGCTGTGCGGGCCCTCACCGGAGCCGGCCGCCGCCGGAGCTGCCACCGTGTCGTCCTCCCCGTCGCCACACCTGCCGCTTCCCCCGGCATCGTAACGGCGACGCCGGGGCTGTCGGCAGGGCGCCCGCCGGGGCGTGCGGGGCGCAGCGGGCGCCCGCCCTCGCGGAGGCTGTTGGGGCGGCCGTCGCCCGGTGGGTCTCCACGATGGCGGTGGCCGTTGGCCGGGGGCCTTCCCCGTGACCGAGGCCGTTGCTCAGTGGGCCTCCAGCGTGACCGAGAAGGAGAACCGGTCGCCCCGGTAACGGATCTGCGCCACATCGACCACCCGGCCGCCCTCGTCGTACGTCACGCCCGTGTAGTACAGGATCGGGCTGAGCAGCGGGACCCGGAGGAGCTCGGCCGTGGACGGGTCGGCGAGCCGGGCCTCGACCGTGTCGGTGATCCGGGAGATGGGCACACCGACGCGGTCGCGCAGCACCTTCGTCATCGGCCAGCGTTCGAGGTCGGCGGGGTCGAGCCCGGCCGCGATCTCCGGATGGACCCAGTTCTGCGCCCAGTTGGTCGGCTCGCCGGATTCCTCCTCGCACCGCAGCCGCTGATAGCCGGTGACCTCGTCGCAGCCGGGAAAGTACTCCGCGACATCGCCCGGCACCGGGCACGGGCCGTGGCCGAGCACGGTGGTCCGCTCGCCCGACTGCTGGGCGACGATCGCGTCGACCGAGCCGAGCAGCCGCACCGGCGAAACGCGGCGGGCGCGCGGCTCGATGAAGGTGCCGCGCCGGCGGTGCCGGCTGATCAGCCCCTCCGTCTCCAGCTCCTTGAGCGCCTGGCGCATGGTGAGGACGCTGACGCCGTAGTGCGCGGCGAGTTGTTCCTCGGTCGGCAGCCGCAGCGTGGCGTCCGCCGTGCGGCCCAGTATCGAGGCCCGCAGCGACTGCGAGACCTGGTACCACAGCGGGAGCTTGCGGTTCAGGACCAGTGAGTCGGGTGCGAAGGCGGCCCCCGGGACCGTGGGGGGTTTCGGAGGGGACTGCGGCACCTGGGTCACCTGCGTTCGTCGTCGCTGCGGCACGGGGGCCGCTACGGCCTGAAGTTGCGGCTCAGACCCTGCCACACGTCGTCGTAGCCGTGCTGCAGATGGCCGGCCGTCGCCGCCTGACCGGTCGCGGTGACCGGCCAGCGGGTCTCGAACATGAAGGCCAGACCGTCGTCGATCTTCTGCGGCCTCAGCTCCGCCGCGCTCGCCCGCTCGAAGGTCTCCCGGTCCGGGCCGTGCGCCGACATCATGTTGTGCAGGGAGCCGCCGCCGGGCACGAAGCCTCCCTTGCCCGCCGTCTTCGCGTCGTACGCGCCCTCGATCAGGCCCATGTACTCGCTCATGACGTTGCGGTGGAAGTACGGCGGCCGGAACGTGTCCTCGCCCACCAGCCAGCGCGGCGCGAACACCACGAAGTCGACGCCCGCCAGTCCGGGGGTGTCCGTCGGCGAGGTCAGCACCGTGAAGATCGACGGGTCCGGGTGGTCGTAGCTGATCGAGCCGATGACATTGAAACGGCGCAGGTCGTAGACGTACGGCGTGTGGTTGCCGTGCCAGGCGACGACATCGAGCGGTGAGTGGTCGTACGTCGCCGACCAGAGGTTTCCGCAGTACTTGTTGATCACCTCGACCGGTCGCTCCACGTCCTCGTACGCGGCGACCGGCGCGAGGAAGTCCCGTGCGTTGGCGAGGCCGTTGGCGCCGATCGGGCCGAGATCGGGGAGGACGAACGGCTGGCCGTAGTTCTCGCAGACATAGCCGCGGGCGGTGGCGTCGAGCAGTTCGACCCGGAAGCGGACACCGCGCGGGATCAGGGCGACATGGCCGGGTTCGGCCCGCAGCAGGCCCAGTTCGGTGCGCAGCAGCAGGCCGCCCTGCTCGGGGACGATGAGGAGTTCGCCGTCGCTGTCGCTGAACACCCGGTCGGTCATGGCGGAATCGGCGGCGTACAGGTGCACGGCCATGCCGGTGCGCTCGGCGGCGTTGCCGTTTCCGCCCAGCGTCCACAGCCCGGACAGGAAGTCCGTGCCGGGCGCGGGCTCGGGGAGCGGGTCCCAGCGCAGCCGGTTGGGATCCGGGACGGTCTCGGTGAAGGGCGCGGTGCGCAGGGCGCCGTTGTCGGTCCGCGTGAACGGCGGGTGGGCGGCCGAGGGGCGGATCCGGTAGAGCCAGGAGCGGCGGTTGTGGGCGCGCGGCTCGGTGAACGCCGAGCCGCTGAGCTGCTCGGCGTAGAGCCCCAGCGGTGCGCGCTGGGGGGAGTTGCGGCCGTGCGGCAGTGCCCCCGGCACCGCTTCCGAGCTGTGCTGATTGCCGAATCCGGCGGAGTGCGCGAGCCCTTCCGCCGTCTTCCGTGCCTGCTCGATGCCGCTCATGTGTGTGCTCCCTGTGCATGAGGAAGAGTTCGGAATCCTGGAATCCTATGGTCAACCGTAGGAATTGGACCGTGGCGAGTCAACGGCATTCGTGCGGCACAGGGGGGTTCCAAAAGTTGAACAATGCTCTACTCTCCGGCACATGTCGTGGACACGAAGACTTCTGGTGGTTCTGGCGGCGCTCGCTGCCGCCCTTCTCGCGGCCCCGGCCGCCCAGGCGCACGAGGAACGGCCGGTCACCCTGCCCGACGGCACCGGCAGTGTCCCCGTGTACCGCGCGGGCGAGCCCGATCTGCTGGTCTGCAAGAGCGACCGGGCCGACTTCGAGCGCCGGATATCCGGCTTCCCGGACGCCCTGCGAACCAGGAACCTGAAGCTCTTCGACCGGTGCCAGAAGTCCGGCTACCGCCACCTCCAGCAGGCCGTCGACGCCGTCACCCGGCCCGGGAGGAACATTGCGATCCTGCCCGGCCTCTACGAGGAGGAGCCCTCGCTCCCCGCGCCGAAGGGGGAGTGCGCCCGGCTGAAGGCCCCCAACTCCCAGCTCGGCTACCAGATCCTGAGCTACGCCCAGCAGGCGAAGTGCCCGCACAACCAGAACCTCGTGGCGATCCTCGGCAAGAAGGACCTCCAGATCGAGGGCACCGGAGCCGAGCGCACGGACGTCGTCATCGACGCCAAGTACCAGAAGCTCAACGCGGTGCGGGCGGACGGCTCCGACGGGGTCTACTTCAAGAACTTCACCGCCCAGCGCACCACGTTCAACTCGCTGTACATCCTGGCCCAGGACGGATTCGTCATCGACGACGTCCTGACCCGGTGGAACGACGAGTACGGCTTCCTGACGTTCGCGAGCGACCACGGCCTGTACAAGAACTGCGAGTCGTACGGCAACGGCGACTCCGGCATCTACCCGGGCAGCGCGTCGAACATCAACGACGGGTACGGCTACCGGGTCCCGCGCTACTCGATCGAGATCACCGGCTGCCGCAGCCACCACAACATGGTCGGCTACTCCGGCACCGCGGGTGACTCGGTGTACGTCCACGACAACGAGTTCGACCACAACATGGGCGGCGCCTCGATGGACAGCGCCTTCCCCGGCCACCCCGGCCTGCCGCAGAACCACGCCCGCTTCGAACGCAACCTGATCCACGACAACAACGCCGACTACTACCCGTACGTCGCCGACGGCACATGTGCCAAGCCGCCCGTCGAGCGCGGTTACGAGGACGGGGTGGTCTGCCCGCAGATCTCCATGCCGCCGGGCTCCGGCATCATCACCGCGGGCGGCAACTGGAACCTCTACGAGAACAACTGGGTCTACGGGCAGAAGCGTGCCGCCTTCTTCCTGAGCGCCGTACCCGCCTTCATCCGGGGCGAGGACGCGCTCGGCAAGCAGACCGACACCTCGCACCACAACCGGTACGCGAACAACCACCTCGGCACGGACAAGCAGGGCAGATCGCGCCCCAACGGCGCCGACGTGTGGTGGGACGGCCAGGGGGCGGGCAACTGCTGGCAGTCGGACGCGGGCGCCTCCACACCGCGTTCGCTGCCCGCGTGCGGGTCGAAGCGGGGTGAGGTCACCGGCGGCACCGACCGGCTGGTGGGCGAGCCCGTCAAACTCGCCCAGCTGCTGGTCTGCGCCGACTACAACGTGCAGGCACGCCGCCTGCCGGCGGGCTGCGACTGGTACGGGGCACGCGGCATCGAGCGCGTCGAGGTGCAGGCGGCCCTCGGTATCGCGGTGGTGCTGGTGCTGGTCGGCGGGGTGCTGTGGTGGCGCCGGCTGCGGTCCAGCCGGCTCGCCGCGGCCGCCACGGTTCTCGGTCTCATCGGCCTCGGTCTGGACGTGGCCGGCTCGACCACGGGCCTCGCCTCCACCTACGTACCCGCCCTCGCGCTCCTGCTGACCGGAGTCTGGTGGACGGGCATCGGGCTGGTGCTGCGACGGGAGCGGCCGTGGCTGGGCTGGACCACGGTGGTGCTGGGCGGTCTGACCCTTCTCGACGCGCTGGACAAGGGCGTGTTCATGATCCCGTGGATCCCGCTGAGCCCGGCCTGGGTACGGGGGCTGCTCGGCCTGGTCTGGGTGATGTGGGCCGTGGTGGCCGCCGCCCGCCACGGAGAGCCCGAGAAGGGGACGCCGGGCGCGACGGGGGGCCGGGGAGGGGACGGGGCGTCCGCTCCGGATCCGGCCACCGGTTCGGACGGCGGGGCGGATCCGGAAGTCCCCGCTCGACCCGCCTCGTCCACCCCGCAGACCGCCGCCCCGGACGGAGAGCCGTCGTGAACCAGCACCTGCACCGGCATCAGCACCAGTACGAGCACCAGCACCGGAACCGGGGACCGGTCCGAGGGCGCAGGTCCGCCGCCGCCCTGCTCGTCGCCGCAGCTCTCCTGTTCGGCGCGGGTGCCTGCGGAGGGCGGGCCACCACGCACCACAAGCCGGGCACCAGCCATGAGCAGGCCACCGGCGGCAACGGCCGGCTCCTGAAAGCGGACGACGGTTCCGGGAACCGGCTGCGTCGGATCGACGCCCAGGGCGCGCCCGAGGTGGCCCTGGCCGTCCGGCCCGACTCGGAGGACGGCTGGAACGTCCACCTCTCGGTACGGAACTTCCGGTTCACCCCGGACAGCGTCGGCGGCGCCGCACTCCTGGGACGCGGTCACGCCCGCCTCTTCCTCGACGGTCACCCCCTGGCCCGTGTCTACGGCGCCTGGTTCCACCTTCCGCAGTCGCTCCTGCGCGGCGCCGGGGGCGGCACCCGGCTCACGGCCCGTCTCTACGCCGACGACCACACCGCGTGGGCCGTCGGCTCCACCCCGGTCCAGGCCACCGCCACGCTCGGCGGGGCCACTTCGGCCGGCCGCCCCACGCCCGGCTCCGCCACCACCGTGGAGATCTCCGTCCACGACGGCAAGGTCAGCCCCGCCCCCGGGCGCACCGAGGTCAAGAAGGGCCGCACCGTGCGCCTCCAGGTCCGCAGCGACCGCGCCGACACCCTTCACGTACACGGCTACGACAAGGAGGCGCGGCTGCCCGCAGGAGAGACCGTCACCCTCACCTTCACCGCTGACCGCACCGGGCTCTTCGAGGTCGAGACACATGAGTCCGACCTGCTCCTGACCCAACTCGTCGTACGGTGAAGGGCGTCGGCGATCCCGGCGCCGTGAGCGTCCTCGCCCACGGCATCGGCGCCCAGCACGACCTGCCCCTCTCGCCCTTCTACGCCTTCGCCGGGGCCTTCGCCGCGCTCTTCGTCTCCTTTCTCGCGCTCGGCCTGCTCTGGTCCGCCTCCCGGTTCCGAGGCGACCGGGCGGGCCGGCCGCTGCCGACGGCCGTCCAGCGCGCGGCCGACGCCCGCCCCATCCGCCTCGCTGCCCGCGCGCTCGGCCTGGGCGCCGCGCTCCTGGTCGTGGCGTACCTGCTCCTCGGGCCGGCCGGCCCGGACCGCAACCCGGCCCCCGGCGCCGTCTACGTACTCCTGTGGGTCGGGCTCGTCCCGGCCTCGCTGCTGTTCGGGCCCGTCTGGCGGCTGCTCAACCCGCTGCGCACCCTCCATCTCCTCGGCTGCCGTGCGCTCGGACGTGATCCGGCCGCAGGCCGCGCCCTGCCCGCACGCCTGGGGATGTGGCCCGCTGCCGCCGGGCTCCTCGCCTTCACCTGGCTCGAACTCGTCGCCCCCGACCCCGCCTCGCCCACTGCCCTGCTGCTCTTCCTCGCCCTCTACTCCGCCGCTCAACTGGCGGGCGCCGCCGCGTACGGCGCCCGCTGGTTCGACCACGCCGATGCCTTCGAGGCCTACTCGGGCCTCCTCGCCCGGCTCTCCCCGCTCGGCCGCCGCCCCGCGGACCGCCGCCTCGTCCTGCGCTCCCCGTTCAACGGACTCGACGCGACGCCCCGGCTCGCCGGTCTCGTCGCCACCGTCTGCGTGATGCTCGGCTCCACCGCCTACGACGGCTTCTCCGACGCGCCGTCCTGGATCAACACCGTCCAGACCTCGGCCCTGGGCCGTACCACCACGGCCACGCTCGGCCTGCTGGGCGCCGTCGCCCTCGTCGCCGGGCTCTACGGCCTCTGCGCCGGTGCCGCCCGGCTCATCTCCGGTCAACTGCCGCACCCCCTCACCGCCTTCGCGCACTCCCTGGTTCCGATCGCCCTCGGCTATCTCGTCGCCCACTACTTCACACTCTTCGTCACCGAAGGTCCGCGCACGGTCATGGTGGCACTCGGCGCCGACAATCCCGTACCGCCCGAACCGCCGCTGGGGCCGGGCGGCATCGCCACACTCCAGGTCGTCGCGATCGTTCTCGGCCATGTCCTCGGTGTCATTGCCGCCCATGACCGTTCCGTCCGGCTCTTCCCGCCCGGGCGTGCCGTCGCCGGCCAGCTTCCGCTGCTGGTCCTGATGGTCGCCTACACGACCGGCGGACTGGCCCTGCTCATCGCCTGAGACCGAGCGGGGCGGCGCCCGCACCGGCAGAGCCGGGCACCGGGCCGGGGCGGCGGACCCCGGCCCCCGCTCCCGGCGGAGGAGCCCCACGGCATCATGGAACCCGTGCCCCACGCGAACACGAACCTCCGCCGCGCCCCCGTGCAGCAGCGCAGCGCCGAGCGCCTCGCCCGGATACTCGACGCCTGCGCCGAACTCCTCGACGAGACCGGTTACGAGCAGCTCTCCACCCGGGCGGTGGCCGTACGCGCCGGGGTGCCCATCGGTTCCGTCTACCGGTTCTTCTCCAACAAGCGGGCGCTGGCCGACGCACTGGCCCGCCGTAACCTGGACCGGTACGCCGAGCGGATCGCCGCCCGGCTGGCCGCCATCCCGGCGGGCGACTGGCGCCGCGCCATCGACGCCGTGCTCGACGAGTACCTGGCGATGAAGACCTCCGTCGCCGGCTTCTCCCTCATCGACTTCGGTGCCCCCGCACCCGGCGACGACCCGGCCGACGATGCCAACCAGCGCGTCGCGGGCCGGCTCACCGATCTGCTGGCCCGCCATCTCGACCGGGACCCCGACGAGGACCTTCTGCGCGCCATCCTGGTCTGCGTGGAGGCCGCCGACGCCCTGCTCCAACTCGCCTTCCGCACCGACCCGTCCGGCGACCGGGCGATCGTCGCCGAGACCCGGGTGCTGCTTCAGGCCTACCTCGCGCGCGTGCTGGGCTGACCCCGAGGAGGACCCGAAAGCAGGCCTTGGGAAAGGGTCTTGAGGGGACGGGGCGGGCCTTGGGGGCGGGCTTTGGGGGCAGGATCCGGGAACGGAGTCCGGGAACAAGCCCTGGGAACAGGCCCTGGGAACAGGCCTTGGAAACAGGCCCTGGGAACAACCATCTTCGCCGCGCGCCTCCCCAGCATGCGTACCGGTCGGTATGCTCGGCCGTGCTTGCGCATGCCCGCGTGTCACCGCTGCCGCCGCCCCGGGAGGGCCCCATGCCGCACGACCCCAGCAGCTCTCGTACCGCCCTGCGCATCTGCCCCCTCTGCGAGGCCACCTGCGGGCTCAGCCTCACCATCGAAGGGGGCAGGGTCACCGGCGCCCGGGGGGACCGGGAGGACGTGTTCAGCAAGGGCTTCATCTGTCCGAAGGGTGCGTCGATCGGCGGTCTGGACGAAGACCCCGACCGGCTGAGCACCCCTCTCGTCCGGAAGGGCGGCGTGCTGACGGAGGCGAGCTGGGGCGAGGCGTTCGAAGCGATCGCCCGCGCCCTTCCCGCCGTCGCGCGGGAGCACGGGCCGCAGGCCGTCGGCGTCGTCCTCGGCAACCCCAATGTGCACACCATGGCCGGAGCGCTCTACCCGCCCGCTCTGCTCGCGGCCCTCGGCACCCGGGCGCTGTTCACCGCGAGCACCCTGGACCAGATGCCCAAGCACGTCTCCAGCGGGCTGCTCTTCGGCGACCCGAACACCATCCCGGTGCCGGACCTCGACCGCACCGGCCATGTGCTGATGCTGGGCGCCAATCCGCTCGAATCCAACGGCAGTCTGTGCACCGCCCCGGACTTCCCCGGCAAGCTCAAGGCGCTGCGCCGGCGCGGTGGCAGCCTCACCGTCGTCGACCCGCGCCGCACGCGCACCGCGCGCCTGGCCGACCGGCATGTGGCCATCCGGCCCGGCACCGACGCCCTCCTGCTCGCCGCGATGGCCCACGTTCTCTTCGAGGAGAAGCTCACCGATCCCGGCGTGCTCGCGGACCACGTCGAGGGGATCGGTGAAGTCGCCGACGCCGTAAGTGACTTCACGCCCGAGGCCGTCGCCGCGGCCTGCGACGTGGACGCCGGCACCATCCGTACCCTCGCCCGCGAACTCGCGGCCGCCCCCACCGCCGCCGTATACGGCCGCATAGGCAGCTGCACCGTCGAACACGGCACCCTCGCCAGCTGGCTCGTCGACGTACTCAACGTCCTCACCGGCAACCTCGACCGCCCCGGCGGCGCCCTCTTCCCGCTCTCCGCGACCGCCCGCGCCCCCCGCCCCGCCGCCCCCGGGAAGGGGTTCACCCTCGGCCGCTGGGCGAGCCGCGTCTCCGGCCACCCCGAGGCCAAGGGCGAACTGCCCATCTCCGCACTGGCCGAGGAGATCGGGACGCCGGGCCCGGACCGGATCCGCGCCCTGATCGTCCTGGCGGCGAACCCCGTGCTCTCCGCACCCGACGGCAACCGGCTCGACGGTGTGCTCGCGGACGGGCTCGACTTCATGGTGAGCGTCGACCCCTATCTCAACGAGACCTCCCGCCACGCGGACGTGGTGCTGCCCCCGCCGCCGCCCTCGCAGAGCGCCCACTTCGACTTCGCGTTCAACACCCTGGCCGTGCGCAACCAGGTCCGCTACACCCGCCCCGCCCTCCCTCTGGACGACGGCCGGATGGACGAGGCCGAGATCCTCGCCCGGCTCGTCCTCGCCGTGTCCGGGATGCACGGTGCGGAGCCGGACGCCGTGGACACCATGATCATCGACCGGGCCCTCGGCAAGGCGGTGGCCGACCCGCTGTCGCCGGTGCACGGCCGGGACCCCGTCGACGTCTCCGCCGCGCTCACCGGCCGCACCGGGGCGGAGCGGCGCCTCGACCTGATGCTTCGTCTCGGCCCGTACGGTGAGGGCTTCGGTGCCGACCCCGGCGGCCTGACCCTGGAGCGGCTGCTCGCCCACCCGCACGGCATCGACCTCGGTCCCCTCGCTCCGCGCGTCCCCGAGGTGCTCACCACCCGCAGCGGGCGCGTCGAGCTGTTCCCGGCCCCGATCGCGGCCGACCTGCCGAGGCTGCGCCGCGCCCTCGAAGGCCGCGGGGACCCCGGGGCGCTCGTCCTCGTCGGCCGCCGGCATCTCCGTTCCAACAACAGCTGGCTGCACAACGTCGCCGCACTGCGTGGCGGGTCGAACGTCTGCACCCTCCAGATCCATCCCGAGGACGCGGCACGGCTCGGACTGGCCGACGGGGCGTCCGCCACGGTCACCGCGGACGGCGGTGCGCTCACGGTCCCGGTCGAGGTCACCGACAGCGTGCGCTCCGGCGTGGTGAGCCTCCCGCACGGCTGGGGGCACGACCGCCCCGGCACCAGGCTGTCCGTCGCCGCCGAGCGGCCCGGCGTCAACGTCAACCAGCTCCTCGACGGCAGCCGCCTCGACCCGCTGTCCGGCACCGCCGTGCTCAACGCGATCCCCGTCACGGTGACACCGTCCCCTTGAGCGGGGGCGGTTCCGCGCGTATCGCCGCTATGCCGACGTCCCGCTGACGCCACCCGGCACGCCCCCGGCGCCGGCCCGGGGGCATTCCGTACGTTCCGGCGCCGGCCCGGCGTCATTCGGTACATTCCGGCGCCACCCGCCACCCGCCACCCGCCACCCGCCACCCGCCACCCGCCACCCGGCACGCGCTGCCGCCTGCCCGGCGCGCCCTGACGCCGTTCGCTGCGCCCTGACGTCATCCGGCGCGCCCCGAAGCCGTCCGCCCGGCCGGCAGGGCTGCCGCCGCACACCGCCCCGCGACCGGGCTGCGCGACGGGATCCAGCCGTCCCCGGTGCGGGCCCGGCGCGAGCCGGCCCGACCGGAATCCCACCTGACACTTACGTCTCCGCAGCCCCTGTACGGTGCAACCTTTGCGCGAGTCATTCCCTCACCCTGCGCAGTGGGTTAATTTCAGGCCATTGCTGCCGCTCCCCACCGCTCCACCTTCTTCCTTCCAGGCGGAACCACATGACTCGCGCCATCACGCTCAACAACGTAAGCAAGGCCTACGGACGCTCCTCGCGTGCTGTCGACCGCCTCTCGCTCTCCATCGACCCGGGCGAGTTCGTCGTCCTGCTGGGACCGTCGGGGTGCGGCAAGTCGACCGTGCTCCGCATGATCGCCGGTCTGGAGGAGGTCACCGACGGCGAGATCCTGCTCGACGGTGAACCGGCCAACGACCTCACGCCCCGCGAACGCGGCATGGCCATGGTCTTCCAGAACTTCGCGCTCTACCCGTCCATGACCAACCGGGCCAACATCGGCTTCCCGCTGAAACTGGAGAATCCGCGCCAGGACCACAACGAGCGCATCGAGAACACGGCCAGGATGCTCGGCATCGAGAGTGTCCTGGACCGTCTGCCCGGCCAGCTCTCCGGCGGTGAGCGCCAGCGGGTCGCGATGGGACGGGCTATTTCGCGCCAGCCCTCGGCCTTCCTGATGGACGAGCCGCTCTCCAACCTCGACGCCAAGCTGCGCAACCACCTGCGGGCCGAGATAGCCCTGCTCACCAAGGAACTCGGCGTCACCACGGTCTACGTGACACACGACCAGGCCGAGGCGATGTCCCTGGGGCACCGGGTCGCCGTGATGCGCGGGGGAGTGCTGCAGCAGGTCAGCCCGCCGCGCGAGGTGTACTCGCTGCCGGAGAACGTGTTCGTCGCCGCCTTCATCGGCACCCCTCGGATCAATCTGCTCCAGGCCGTCGTGCACGCGCCGCTGGACGGGCGGATGTCGATCGACCTCGGCCGCCAGCGCCTTCCGCTGCCCGAGCCCCTGAGCCCCGACCATCAGTTGCTGCGCATCCAGCAGGGCCGGCACATCATCGTCGGGCTGCGCTCGGAGGCGGTCCGGATCGCCCCGCCCAGCCAGGCCCGTCCCGGCGAGGTCGCGCTCAGCGGCATCGTCGAGCATGTCGAGTACCAGGGGCACGAGGCACTGGTCCACCTCAACACCGGGTCCCGGCCCGCCGTGGTGCCGGACCTGGAATCGGCCCGCCCGGACCGGGGCACCCAGCGCAGACGCCGGGGCGCCGGGGGCGCGGCCGGCGTCCTGGAGCGGCTCAAGGGGCGGGCCACCGGACAGGCCGGCGCATCCGTCGCGGTCCTCGACGAACCGGGACTCGACCCGTTCCCGCCGGGCGTGCACAGCCCCGACCGCCCCGCGGTCACCTCCAGCGACCTCGTCGTACGCACCGGACCCGACATGCGGCTGCGCACCGGGGGTCAGGTTCCGCTCCTGGTCGACCTGGCGCACCTGTACGTCTTCGACCACCAGGGCCGCAGGATCTGCCCGTTGCCGAAGGACGTGCCGGGCCTGGAGGTGTAGTACCCGGAGACGCCGGGGCCCGTCCGCCGCTCGCCTCCCCCGGGCGGCGGACGGGCCCCGGTACGTGACCGACGTCTCTGGCGCCAGAAAACTAACGGCGCTAGTTTAGGCGGCGGACGACCTCGTCCGTCACCGCGTCCGGGAGGAACAGCCATGAAGGCCCATGACGGTATGTACATCGGCGGCGCATGGCGGCCCGCCGCCGGAACGGACACCGTCGCGGTGGTGAACCCGGCGGACGAGCAGATCATCGCGCAGGTCCCGGCGGGCACGGCCGAGGACGTCGACGCCGCGGTACGCGCCGCACGCGCCGCCTTCCCGGGCTGGGCCGCGACCCCGCCCGCCGAGCGGGCCGCCCGGATCGGCGCCCTGCGCGACGTGCTGGCCGCGCGCAAGGACGAGATCGCCGAGACGGTCACGGCCGAACTGGGTTCGCCGCTGCCGCTGTCGCAGACGGTGCACGCGGGTGTGCCGGTCCTGGTCGCCGGTTCGTACGCCGAACTCGCCGCGACGTACGCCTTCGAGGAGCGCCACGGCAACTCCACCGTGTTCCTGGAGCCCGTCGGCGTGGTCGGCGCGATCACCCCGTGGAACTACCCGCTGCACCAGATCGTCGCCAAGGTCGCCCCCGCGCTCGCCGCCGGCTGCACCGTCGTCCTCAAGCCGGCCGAGGACACCCCGCTCACCGCGCAGCTGTTCGCCGAGGCCACCGAGGAGGCCGGGCTGCCCGCCGGTGTCTTCAACCTCGTCACGGGCCTCGGCCCGGTCGCCGGACAGGCGCTCGCCGAGCACGAGGACGTCGACCTCGTCTCCTTCACCGGCTCCACCGCCGTCGGCAGGCGGATCGGAGCCACGGCGGGCGGCGCCGTCAAGCGCGTCGCACTCGAACTCGGCGGCAAGTCCGCCAATGTCATCCTGCCCTCGGCCGACCTGGCCAGGGCGGTCAACGTCGGCATCGCCAACGTGATGTCCAACTCCGGCCAGACGTGCAGCGCCTGGACCCGGATGCTGGTGGACGCCGAACGGTACGAGGAGGCCGTGACCCTCGCCGCCGCGGCCGTCGCCAAGTACGTTCCCGGCGAGCGCGTCGGTCCGCTCGTCAACGCCAAGCAGCAGGAACGGGTGCGCGGTTACATCGAGAAGGGCATCGAGGAGGGCGCCCGCCTGGTGGCCGGCGGTCCCGAGGCGCCGCTCGCCACCGGCTACTACGTCAGCCCCACCGTGTTCGCCGATGTCACCCCGGAGATGACCATCGCCCAGGAGGAGATCTTCGGGCCGGTCGTCTCGATCCTGAAGTACGAGGACGAGGCGGACGCGCTGCGCATCGCCAACGGCACCGTCTACGGGCTCGCCGGCGCCGTCTGGGCGGCCGAGGACGCGGAGGCCGTCGCCTTCGCCCGCCGGATGGACACCGGCCAGGTCGACATCAACGGCGGCCGCTTCAACCCGCTCGCCCCGTTCGGCGGTTACAAGCAGTCCGGCGTCGGCCGCGAACTCGGCGAGCACGGCCTCTCCGAGTATCTGCAGACCAAGTCCCTCCAGTTCTGAACCGCCCGCCTGAACCGCCCGCCGATTCCGCGTCCCCGATCAGCAAGGAGCCGTTCCGTGATCCGCGCCGCCGTACTGCCCGCCGTCGGAGCTCCGCTGGAGATCACCGACATCAGCCTGCCCGAGCCCGGCCCCGGCCAGGTCCGGGTCCGCCTCGCCGCCGCCGGGGTCTGCCACTCCGACCTCTCGCTGTCCAACGGCACCATGCGGCTGCCCGTCCCCGCCGTCCTCGGCCACGAGGGCGCGGGCACCGTCGTGTCGGTCGGTGAGGGCGTGGGCCACCTCGCCCCGGGCGACGGTGTCGTGCTCAACTGGGCGCCGTCCTGCGGCAGCTGTCACCACTGCGGGATCGGCGAGGTATGGCTCTGCGTCAACGCCCTGGCCGGAGCGGCGAACATCCACGCCCGTACCGCCGACGGCACCGAACTGCACCCAGGACTCAACGTCGCCGCCTTCGCCGAGGAGACCGTGGTCGCCGCGAACTGCGTCCTGCCCGCCCCGGACGGCATTCCGCTCACCGACGCGGCCCTGCTCGGCTGCGCGGTGCTGACCGGGTACGGGGCGATCCACCACAGCGCCCAGGTCCGCGCGGGCGAGTCCGTCGTGGTGTTCGGTATCGGCGGCGTCGGCCTCGCCGTGCTCCAGGCCGCCCGGATCGCGGGCGCCTCGAAGATCATCGCGGTGGACGTCTCCCCCGAGAAGGAGGAGCTGGCACGCGGGGCCGGTGCCACGGAGTACGTGATCGCCTCCGCCACCACGCCCCGCGAGATCCGGGCGCTCACCGGCGGCCAGGGCGCGGATGTGGCCGTCGAGTGCGTCGGCCGGGCCGACACCATCCGCGGCGCCTGGGAGTCCACGCGGCGCGGCGGGCGCGCCACGGTCGTCGGCATCGGCGGCAAGGACCAGCAGGTCACGTTCAACGCCCTGGAGATCTTCCACTGGGGCAGGTCCCTCACCGGCTGTGTGTACGGCAACAGCGACCCGGCCCGCGATCTGCCGGTGCTGGCCGACCACATCCGGGCCGGCCGCTTCGATCTCTCGATGATGGTCACGGAACGGATCGCGCTGGACGGTATCCCGGCGGCGTTCGACAACATGATCGCCGGCAAGGGCGGCCGGGCCCTGGTGGTCTTCTAGGACCTTTCGTCCGGATCAGGCGCGAGCCCGCCACGATCCGGACGAGAGGTCCTGAGGGCTGTCCCGCCAGGAACCGCGGGACGGCCCTCAGGCACGTTCCGGTCCGTTCTCCGACCGGAACGAGGTGAGCAGCCGGGCCTCCGTCTCGCCCTCTTCGAAGAGCCGCGAGGCCGGGCCCACTATCAGCGGGTCCGGCTCCCCGGCCACCGTCGCGTCCTTGTCCGGGTAGTCGAACCGGTGCAGGACGTGCCGGATCGCCTCCAGACGGGCCCGCTTCTTGTCATTGCTCTTCACCACGGTCCACGGAGCGTCCGCCGTGTCCGTGTGGAAGAGCATCAGCTCCTTGGCCTCGGTGTACGCGTCCCACTTGTCGAGCGAGGCCAGGTCGACCGGGCTGAGCTTCCACTGCCGCACCGGATCGGTCTGTCTGCGCACGAACCGGTTGCGCTGCTCGTCGCGCGAGACGGAGAACCAGAACTTCACCAGGTGGATGCCGTCGCGCGCCAGCATCCGCTCGAAGCCCGGGGCCTGGTGCATGAATTCCAGGTACTCGGGGGTCGAGCAGAAACCCATCACCCGCTCCACACCCGCCCGGTTGTACCAGGACCGGTCGAACAGCACGATCTCCCCGGCGGCCGGCAGATGTGCCACGTACCGCTGGAAGTACCACTGGGTGCGCTCGCGCTCGGTGGGCTTCTCCAGCGCCACCACCCGCGCACCACGCGGATTGAGGTGCTCGGTGAACCGCTTGATGGTGCCGCCCTTGCCCGCCGCGTCGCGCCCCTCGAAGAGGATCACAAGCCGTTCGTCGTGCTCCTTGACCCAGTGCTGGAGCTTCAGCAGCTCGATCTGCAGGGCACGCTTGGACTTCTCGTACGCCTTGCGGCCGAGCTTGGACGTGTACGGATAGTCCTCGCGCCAGGCGTCACGGGCCCGGATCTCGGGCGTCACCAGGACCCGGGCGCCGGCTCCCCCCGGCTTCTTACGGCCGGTCCGCCGCTTGGCGCTCCGCGTCATGAGAGGGTCCTTCCGTCTGCGGGGCAGGATTCTTGCGCGTCGCACCAGTCTGCGGACGCATCCGGGAGACCGCCACCCCGGCCAGGCAGAGCAGTCCGCCACCGACGGTGAGCGGCGCGGGAACCTCGTCCAGCAGCAGCCATGCCATCAGCACGACCAGCGCGGGCACCGCGTAGGTGGTGGCGCCCATCCGGCCCGCCGTGGTGCGGGCGAGCGCGTACCCCCAGGTGGTGAAGGCCAGCGCGGTCGGGAAGACGCCCAGGTAGACCATGTTCAGGGTGGCCGGCAGGGGTGCGTCGGCCGCGTCGGAGACCAGCGCACCGGCGAACGGCAGGCACGCCACCGTGCCGGTCAGACAGCCGAACGTGGTGATCTGGAGCGCCGAGCCGTGCCGCAGCGCGGGCTTCTGGCCGACGACTCCGCCCGCGTACGCCACCGCCGCCAGCAGGCAGAGCAGCACGCCCAGCACCGAGGAACCTCCGTCCCCGGACATGGAGAGGCCCACCACCGCGGCGCCCGTGAAGGACACCCCCATGCCCAGCATCAGCCGCCGGGGCAGCCCCTCACCGAGCAGCCGGGCACCGAGCAGGGCGATCAGCAGGGGCCCGATGTTCACGACCATCGCGGCGGTGCCCGCGTCCACCTGCTGCTCGCCCCAGTTGAGCACCACCATGTACAGACCGAACCACAGCAGTCCCGACCAGAGGATCCCCGGCCAGGCGGCCCGCGAGGGCAGCCCCTCCCGTCGTACGAGCAGGAGGGCGCCGAGCACCAGGGATCCGGCGAGCAGCCGCCCGAGAGCCAGCGCGCCGGGGGAGTAGGCCTCGCCCGCGCTGCGGATGGAGACGAAGGCGGAGGCCCACAGCACCACGGTGGTGCAGGCGGCGGCGGTGGCGCGCCGGTCGCGGTGGAGCAAAGGCGCGGCCGGGGAGGGGAGCGGGAGTGTCGTCATGGCCCTGACCGTAGGGCCAGGACGGTTCGGTGCCCACCGAATAGTCGGCGGTCGGGCCGGGCGGCCCTATCGCGCGTTCTGCGCGGGAGGGGCGTACTGGAGGGCGAGCCCGTCGATCAGCGCCCGCAGGCCCGTCTCGAAGGCTCCCTCGTCGACCTGCTGGCGGCGCTCCGCCAGCAGGTGCGCCTGGCCCAGGTGCGGATAATCGGCCGGGTCGTACGCCGTCTCGTCGTCGACGAAGCCCCGGGCGAACGAGCCGAGAGCCGATCCGGTGATGAAGTAGCGCATCAGGGCGCCGATGTAGGTGGCCTGGGCAGGGGGCCAGCCCGCGCGGACCATCGTGCCGAACACCGCGTCGGCGACCCGCAGACCGGCCGGGCGGCGGCCGGGGCCCTGGGCGAGCACCGGGACGATGTGCGGATGTGCGCTGAGCGCCGCACGGTAGGAGACGGCCCAGTCGTGCAGCGCGGCCCGCCAGTCCCGGGTGTCCGCCTCGTCGAACATCGACAGATCGACCTGTGCGGAGACGGTGTCGGCGACCGCGTCCAGGATCTCGTCCTTGTTCCGGAAGTGGTTGTAGAGCGACGGCCCGCTCACCCCGAGCTCGGCCGCCAGCCGGCGGGTCGAAACGGCGTCGAGCCCCTCGGCGTCCACGAGGGCGCTCGCCGTCTCGACGATGCGGTCTCTGCTGAGGAGGGGCTTGCGCGGGCGGGCCATGCCGCACATAGTAGGCCCTGCGCAACTAAAACTAGCAGTGCTAATTAAAGTCGGCCGCCCCCCGTGCCGGCCGGTCTGAAGTGGAGAGTCGAAGGATGAACCTCGAACTCAGCGAGGAGCAGGAAGCCGTCCGGCGGCTCGCCAGGGACTTCGTCGCCCGGGACATAGCCCCGCACGTCGTCGAGTGGGACCGAGCCGAGAACGTCGACAAGTCGATCGTCAAGAAGCTGGGCGCCCTCGGCTTCCTCGGGCTGACGGTTCCGGAGGAGTACGGCGGTTCGGGCGGTGACCACCTCGCCTACTGCCTGGTGACGGAGGAGCTGGGCCGCGGTGACTCCTCGGTCCGGGGCATCGTCTCGGTCTCCCTGGGGCTCGTCGCCAAGACGATCGCCGCCTGGGGGGACGAGGACCAGAAGCGGCAGTGGCTGCCGAGGCTGACCTCCGGGGACGCGGTGGGCTGCTTCGGCCTCACCGAACCGGGCACCGGGTCGGACGCCGGCAGCCTGACGACGAAGGCCGTCCGGGACGGCGGCGACTACGTCATCAACGGCAGCAAGATGTTCATCACCAACGGCACCTGGGCCGATGTGGTGCTGCTCTTCGCCCGTACCGGCGACACCCCCGGCCACAAGGGCGTCTCCGCCTTCCTGGTGCCCGCGGACACCCCCGGCCTCACCCGGCGCACCATCCACGGCAAGCTCGGGCTGCGCGGCCAGGCGACCGCCGAGCTGGTCCTGGAGGACGTCCGGGTCCCCGCGTCCGCCCTCATCGGTCCCGAGGGCAAGGGCTTCTCCCTCGCCATGTCGGCGCTGGCCAAGGGGCGGATGTCGGTCGCCGCCGGCTGTGTGGGCATCGCACAGGCCGCGCTGGACGCGGCCGTCGGCTACGCGGCCGAGCGCGAGCAGTTCGGCAAGTCCATCGCGAGCTACCAGCTCGTCCAGGAGCTCATCAGCGACATCGCCGTGGACGTCGACGCCGCCCGCCTGCTGACCTGGCGGGTGGCCGACCTGATCGACCGGGGCGAGCCCTTCGCCACCGCCGCGTCCCAGGCGAAGCTCTTCGCCTCCGAGGCCGCCGTGCGCGCCGCCAACAACGCGCTCCAGGTCTTCGGCGGCTACGGCTACATCGACGAGTACCCGGTCGGCAAGCTGCTGCGCGACGCCCGCGTGATGACGCTCTACGAGGGCACCAGCCAGATCCAGAAGCTGATCATCGGCCGCGCCCTGACGGGGGTCTCCGCCTTCTGAGACGGGCGCGCGGACCCGGGTCCGGACCTGACCGGTTGCCGGGCCCGCCCCGGGTGGGCGTCTGAGTACCTGTCTGAGTACGCGCACGGATGTGGTGTGTGTCACCCCGTCGGACGCTGAGCGGCATGAGTGAGACGACATCGGTCAAACAGCAGAACACCGCGGCCTTCTACGGTCAGGCCGTCGCGTCCTTCGGGGTCGCGCTGGGGGCGGTGGCCGTCGGGATCTACTCCCTCGACGCCGACGCCTGGGTGCGCGGATTTCTCGCCATCTGCGTTCTCTACCTTGTCACTTCCGCCTTCACGCTGGCCAAGGTGATCAGGGACCGGCAGGAGGCCGGGCAGATCATCAGCCGGGTCGACCAGGCCCGGCTGGAGAAGATCCTCGCGGAACACGACCCCTTCCAGAAGCTCTGACGTCCTCGGACGCCCGGCCTGCCCCGCGTGATCTGCGCGAAAGAGCCCCTAAGCGCTTGCTCAGGGTCGGGGTATGGTGTTCGTCCTGCCGACTGAGAGGGGCGACCGACGATGAGCACGGCGGAGGAGACCGACGGCGAGAACACGCCGTGGGCCGAAGTGACGCCCGAGGCCGCCCGGCGGCTTCTCGTCGCGGCCGTCGACGCCTTCGCCGAGCGCGGGTACCACGCGACCACCACCCGGGACATCGCGGGCCGCGCCGGGATGAGCCCCGCCGCGCTGTACATCCACTACAAGACGAAGGAAGAGCTCCTTCACCGGATCAGCAGGATCGGCCACGACCGGGCCCTGGCGCTCCTGGAGTCGGCGGCCGACGCCGAGGGCACGGCCACCGAGCGGCTCGCCGGTGCTGTGCGGGCCTTCGTCCGCTGGCACGCCGAGCGGCACACGACCGCGCGCGTGGTCCAGTACGAGCTCGACGCGCTCGGCGAGGAGCACCGCACGGAGATCGTCGAGCTGCGCCGCAGGAGCGACGCGGCGGTACGCCGGATCATCGGCGAGGGCGTCGCGGCGGGGGAGTTCGACGTCCCCGACGTGCCCGGCACCGCGCTCGCCGTGCTCTCGCTCTGCATCGACGTGGCGCGGTGGTTCAACGCGCAGGGCAGCCGTACGCCGGACGAGGTGGGCGAGCTGTACGCCGGGCTCGTGCTGCGGATGGTGGCGGCCGGGCGCTGACGGTGCCCATGGTCCCGGCTGTCGTACGGGTGTTGGCTCCCGGCCCGAGGGGGTCGGGGGCCAACACCCTTGTACGGGGCAGGACATGAAGCTCCGGCCCGGAAAGGAAGCCCCGGCGGGAAGAGGCGCCGGCCCGGAACGGGAAGCGCCGGCCCGGAACCGTGGCCCCGGAACCCCGGCTCAGAAGTAGAAGCGGGACACCGACTCGGCGACGCACGCCGGCTTCTCGCTGCCCTCGCGCTCGACCGTGACGACTGCCGTGACCTGCACGCCGCCGCCCGCTTCCTCGACGCTCTTCAGGACGGCCGTGGCCCGCACCCGGGAGCCCACGGGCACGATGGTGGGGAAACGGACCTTGTTGGTCCCGTAGTTGATCCCCATCGTCGTGTTCTCGACCTGCATGACCTGCGGTACGAGCGTCGGCAGCAGTGAGAGCGTGAGGTAGCCGTGCGCGATCGTCGCGCCGAACGGCCCGGCGGCGGCGCGCTCGGGGTCCACATGGATCCACTGGTGGTCGCCGGTGGCGTCGGCGAAGAGGTCGATCCGCTTCTGGTCGACCTCCAGCCAGTCGCTGTGCCCCAGCTGCTCGCCCACTCCGTCACGCAGCTCCTGCGCGGACGTGAAGATCCTCGGCTCTGCCATGTCCCTGGTCCCTGCCTTCCCGTTCTCGACCATCTGTCTAAGCGCTTGCTCAGCATGGTTGGCGGGTGCGTTCCTGTCAACGACGGACCGGCCGCGAGCGGGCCACGTAGGGTTCGATGAGTGCCCCAGATCCCACAGACACTCCATGAACTCACGGTCGGCCAGCTCTCCGCGCGCAGTGGCGCCGCCGTCTCGGCTCTGCACTTCTACGAGACCAAGGGCCTGATCACCAGCACTCGCACCAGCGGCAACCAGCGTCGCTACACCAGGGACGCGCTGCGCCGGGTCGCGTTCGTCCGCGCGGCGCAGCGGGTCGGCATCCCGCTGGCCACCATCCGTGACGCGCTGGCCGAGCTCCCGGAGGAGCGCACCCCGAACCGCGACGACTGGGCCCGGCTCTCCGCCGCCTGGCGCTCCGAGCTGGACGAGCGGATCCATCAGCTGGCCAGGCTGCGCGACCACCTCACCGACTGCATCGGCTGCGGCTGCCTGTCGCTGGACACCTGTGTGCTCTCCAACCCGGACGACATCTCCGGTGACCGGATCAGCGGTTCGCGTCTGATGCCCGAGGGTGAGGCCGCGCACCGGCCCGCGGGGAGCTGACGGGCGTCCGGGCCGCCGCGCAGGTCCGTCCGGCCGCCGCGTCGGTCATCCGGCTCCGTCATCCGGCTCCGCCGTCCGGCCGTCCGCCGGACGGCCGGGGCCGGACGGGCCGCTCCGCCCCGCCTCTCAGGCGACCGACGCCAGGTCGCCGAGCCGGTTCTGCCGGGCCTTCGCCAGTGCGCCCGGGGTGAGTACGGGCTGCGGGACCACGATCCCGCACGCCGCGCAGACCGGCCCGGACCAGGGTTCGCTGCCCAGGTCCTGCCGCCACACGATGCGGGCCTGTGCGCACACCGGGCAGTCCGTGCCCGGCTCCGACTCCAGGGCCGAGATCAGCCGGGTCAGTACGTCCGCGAGCGGCGCCGCCGGATGGACCGCCGGGTCCTCGCACCGCGCCACCCCGTTCCCGCCCCAGGTGCGCAGGTGCCAGTCGTCGAAGGCGGCGGGACGGCGCAGTCCCTCGTGCTTCTCCCGCCTGCGCCGCTCGGCGAACCCCGCTTCGTAGCCGAGCCAGACCGCCCGGGCCGTCTCCAGTTCCTCCAGCGCGCGCATCAGCCGCGCCGGGTCGGGTGCCCGGTCCTCCGGCCCCATCCCGTGCCGGGCGCACAGGTGGTCCCAGGTCGCCCGGTGACCGTACGGTGCGAAGCGTTCCAGGCACTTGCGCAGCGAGTACCGCCGCAGTGCCAGATCGCTCCTCGGATCGCGGACCTGTCTCGCAAGACTCCGGAAACCGGCCATGGCGGCGCCACCTCCGTCGCTCGTACTCCGTCGCCCGTAGTTCGGCGTCAGTGAGTGGACGTACGACTGCCCGGATCGGCTCCATCCAAGGCCTCATTGGTCCATCCGGTGAGATGACGAGCCGTCACGTGACGGGATGTGGTGATTCGGAAAAGGTGACCGATGTTCACCTTACTCACGGGTCATACCGCCGGTAACGTCCGGCGCACCGGCCTCCCCGAGGAGCACGCATGCCCCCACGCACCCGCATGTCCGTACGTACCGGCAGGACAAGAGCCGTCACCGTCGCGGCCGTTCTCGCCCTGGGTTCGTCCCTGCTGGCCTCCGCGCCCCACGCGGGCGCCGCCGAGGCGGACCCCGCCCCCGTCGTCGACTACTGCCAGGGGCAGTGCGACGACATTCTGCCGCCCGGCGAGAACGGCAACGCCACCCTCGTCGAGATCCTCGGCAACAAGGCGTTCGGCACCCATCCCGCGCACAGCGACGACCAGCTCGACCGTTACGACGGACTGGTGGCCGGGCACACCGGCCTCACCGACCAGAAGCTGAACGACTTCTTCAACGACGCCTCCTTCGGCGTCGCGAAGGACCAGGTCGAGTCCGTGACCTCGCCGCGCGACGATGTCACCATCACCCGCGACAAGGTGTCCGGCGTCCCGCACATCAAGGGCACCACCCGCTACGGAACCGAGTTCGGGGCCGGCTTCGCGGCCGGCCAGGACCGGCTCTGGCTGATGGACCTCTTCCGCCACATCGGACGCGGCGAACTGACCTCGTTCGCCGGCGGCGCGCTCGCCAACCAGGGGCTGGAGCAGCAGTTCTGGCCGCAGGCCCCGTACACCGAAGCCGACCTGGAGGCCCAGGTCGAGTACATCAGGACCCATGAGGGCGCCCGCGGCGAACAGGCCATGGCCGACGCGCAGGCGTATGTCGACGGCATCAACTCCTACCGTGAGAAGTCGAAGAAGGGCCGTTACTTCCCGGGCGAGTACGTGCTCACCGGCAAGATCGACTCCATCACCAACATAGGTGAGATCCAGCCGTTCAAGCTGACCGACCTGATCTCGATCGCCTCGGTCGTCGGCGGCCAGTTCGGCGGCGGTGGCGGCGGTGAGGTGCAGGCGGCGCTCTCGCTGCTGTCGGCCCAGCAGAAGTACGGGGTCGTGGAGGGGACGAAGGTCTGGGAGTCGTTCCGCCAGCGCAACGACCCCGAGGCCGTGCTGACCGTCCACGACGGCACCTCGTTCCCCTACGCGAACAAGCCCGCCAAGGCCGTCGGAACGGCCCTTCCCGATCCGGGATCCGTCACCCCCGAACCACTGATCCACGACCGCACCGGCTCCGCGGGCACCGATGCCAAGGCCCCCGTCAAGGCCCCGGCCACGCTCAAGAAGGCCCAGGGCATCTACGACGACGGGGTCATCCCCGAGGGCTCGCTCCCCGGCTCCGGCTCCGGCGCCCAGAAGCGTGGCATGTCCAACGCCCTGCTGGTCTCCGGCAGGAGCACCGCGAGCGGCAACCCGGTCGCCGTCTTCGGCCCGCAGACCGGCTACTTCGCCCCGCAGCTGATGATGCTCCAGGAACTCCAGGGCCCGGGCATCAGCGCCCGGGGCGTCTCCTTCGCCGGCGTCGGCATGTACATCCAGATGGGACGCGGCCAGGACTACGCCTGGAGCGCCACCTCGGCGGGCCAGGACATCACCGACACGTACACCGTCGACCTGTGCGAACCCGACGGCTCGGCCCCCACCAAGAACTCCACGCACTACCTCTACCGGGGCGCCTGCACCGCCATGGAGAAGCTGGAGCGCTCCAACTCCTGGAAGCCCACCGTCGCCGACTCCACGGCGAAGGGCTCCTACCGGATGCAGGTCTGGCGCACCGGCTACGGCATCGTCACCCACCGCGCCACGGTGGACGGCAAGCCGGTCGCGTACACGACGCTGCGCACCACCTACCGGCACGAGGCCGACTCGATCATCGGCTTCCAGATGCTCAACGACCCGTCGTACGTCACCGACGCGGCCTCCTTCCAGCAGGCGGCGAGCAACATCGACTACGCCTTCAACTGGTTCTACGCCGACTCCCGCACCACCGCCTACTACAACAGCGGCATGAACCCGGTGCGCGCCCCGGGCGTCGACCCGGCGCTGCCTATCAGGGCGGAGAAGGCGTACGAGTGGCAGGGGTACGACCCGGCGGCCAACACCGCCGCCTACACCCCCTTCGCCGAGCACCCGCACTCCAGCGGCCAGGACTACTACATCTCCTGGAACAACAAGCAGGCCGAGGGGTACGCCTCCGCCGGCTTCGGGCTCAGCGCGGTGCACCGGGGCGATCTGCTCGACGACCGGGTGTCGAAGCTGGTGGCGGAGGGCGGCGTGACCCGTGCCTCCCTCACCCGGGCGATGGCGGACGCCGCACTCACCGACCTGCGCGGGGAGCAGCTGCTGCCCGAACTGCTCAAGGTGATCCGCTCCCAGCCGGTCACCGACCCGGAGCTGAACGCGGTGGTCCAGCAGCTGGACGCCTGGCGGGCATCGGGAGCCCAGCGCAAGGAGAGCAGCCCGGGTTCGCACGCGTACGGCTACGCCGACGCGGTGCGGGTCATGGACGCGTGGTGGCCGAGGCTCGTCGAGGCGGAGTTCAGGCCGGGGCTCGGCGACGACCTGTACGGGGCGCTGACCGCGAACCTGGCCACCGACGAGTCCCCGGCGGCCAGCCACGGACCGAGCGGCGCGCACAGCGGTTCGGCCTTCCAGTACGGCTGGTGGGGCTTCGCCGACAAGGACCTGCGCCAGGTGCTGGGGCAGCCGGTCAAGGGCCCGCTGGCCAGGTCCTACTGCGGCAACGGCGATCTGAGCAGCTGCCGCGCGGCGCTGCTGTCCACGCTGAAGCAGGCGGCGGCGGTTCCGGCGGCGGAGGTGTACCCGGCCGACGACAGCTGCAAGGCCGGTGAGCAGTGGTGCACCGACTCGATCATCCACCGGGCCCTGGGCGGGATCGGGCAGAAGGCGATCCACTGGCAGAACCGCCCGACGTACCAGCAGGTGGTGGAGTTCCCGGCCCACCGGTAGGCGGTGGACGGCCGGCGGGGACCGGCCGGGCGGGTCCGCACGCGCGGGTCCGCCCGGCACACCTCAGCGGTACCGGGCGGGTCCGCACGCGCGGGCCCGCCCGGCACACCTCAGCGGTACTGGAGGTAGCGCCTGCGCACCGCGCGGAACGCGCCCAGGTCCTCCGCCCACGCCCCCACGACCTCATCCGTGTCCGCGCCCGCGTCGATCATCGTGCGGACCCGGGTGTTGCCGGTGAGCTTGTCGATCCAGTTGTCCGGCCGCCAGGCGAACCCGCTCCAGGTCTGCTTCGCCGTCACGAGCAGCGCGATCCCGGTGCGTACCGGATCGAAGACCTCGCGGTCCTGGACGTGTACCTGGACGCCGCCCACCGTCCTGCCCTGGAACTTGGAGAACGTCGGCGCGAAGTACGCCTCGCGGAAGGCCACTCCGGGCAGCTCCAGGGCGTTCGCCGCGGCTGCCCAGGTGTGGTCGACGCCCTCCGCGCCCAGCAGTTCGAACGGGCGGGTCGTTCCGCGCCCCTCCGAGAGGTTCGTGCCCTCGAAGAGGCAGGTGCCCGAGTAGACGAGCGCGGTGTCGGGCGTGGGCATGTTGGGGCTCGGCGGCACCCACGGCAGCCCGGTGTCGTCGAAGAAGTCCGAGCGCGACCACCCCGACATCTTCACGATCTCCAGCTCGGCGGGACGGCCGGCCAGGAACTCGCCGTTGAAGAGCAGCGCCAGCTCGGTGACCGTCATGCCGTGGGCCTGGGAGATCTCCCGGCGTCCCACGAAGGTGCCGAACGCGGGATCGAGCACGGGCCCGAGCGCGGCCCGCCCCGTCACGGGGTTCGGCCGGTCCAGCACGACGAACCTCTTCCCCGCGAGGGCCGCCGCCTCCAGGCAGTCGTACAGCGTCCAGATGTACGTGTAGAAGCGGGCGCCCGCGTCCTGGATGTCGAAGACGATCGTGTCCACGCCGGACGCGGTGAACACGTCGGCGAGCGCCTGGCCGCTCTTCAGATAGGTGTCGTAGACCGGCAGCCCGGTCGCCGGGTCGTCGTACCGGCCCTCCGAGCCGCCCGCCTGCGCCGTGCCCCGGAAGCCGTGCTCGGGACCGAAGACCGCGGTCAGGTTCACCCGGTCGTCGGGGTGCATCACATCGACGATGTGCCGGACATCGGAGGTGATCCCGGTGGGGTTCGTGACGACACCGACCCGCTGCCCCTTCAGCAGGGCGTAGCCGTCCGCCGCCAGCCGGTCGAAACCGGTGCGGAGCCGGCCGTGTCCGCCGCCGTGGCCCTTGGCGGGCGAGGGGAGGGCGGCCGCGGGGCCTGCCGCCGCGGCCGATGCCGCGAGAGCTCCCACCGCACCGCCGGCGGCCAGCAATCCACGTCTGGACAGGCTCATTCGGCTACCTCCATGATCGCGACGTCTGTCATGGTCACGCACGCTAGCGCGCGTGAGGGCCGCAGGGAACGAGCCGGACGGGACGGCTGTGCCCGGAGTGACGGATGGGGAGCGCCGACCCCTTCCCCGGCGACATACCGACCGGTTAGTCTGCCGGTGCTGTCGGCTGAGAGAGGCGGGACCGATGAGTACGGTGCAGGGCGCGGGCGTAGTGGTCACGGGGGCCGGAGGCGGCATCGGAGCCGCCCTGGCCCGCAGATTCGCCGCCGGGGGCGCACGGGTCGTGGTCAACGACCTCGACGAGAACCGGATCAAGGCGCTCGCCGAGGAGATCGGCGGTATCGCGGTCGCCGGTGACGCCTCACAGGTCGTCGACGCCGCCCGGGACGCGCTGGACGGCACCGTGGACGTCTACTGCGCCAACGCCGGTCTTGCCTCGCCCGGCGACGTCTTCGCCGACGAGGAGGTCTGGGCCGCCGCCTGGGACGTCAACGTGATGGCTCACGTCCGCGCCGCCAGGGCGCTGTTGCCGGACTGGCTGGAGCGCGGCAGCGGCAGGTTCGTCTCCACGGCCTCCGCCGCCGGACTGCTGACGATGATCGGCGCGGCGCCGTACAGCGTCACCAAGCACGGCGTGGTCGCCTTCGCGGAGTGGCTCTCGCTCACCTACCGCCACCGAGGCATCAAGGTCCACGCGATCTGCCCGCAGGGCGTACGGACGGACATGCTCACCGCCGCCGGGTCGGCCGGGAAGCTCGTCCTCGCCCCCAGCGCGATCGAGCCGGAGGCTGTCGCCGACGCCCTCTTCGACGCCATGGCCGAGGACCGCTTCCTCGTCCTGCCGCACCCCGAGGTCGCCGGGTACTACCGGGCCCGTGCCAAGGACACCGACCACTGGCTCGGCAGCATGAACCACCTCCAGCGGAAGTGGGAGGAGGCAGAGGCATGAGCGAGTCGGTCTACGCGGCCAAGCCCTGGCTCCAGCTGCTGAGCGAGGCCCAGCGGGCACCCGTCAGCCCCGCCGTGACCCTGGTGCACGCCTTCCGTGACTCGGTGGCCCGGACCCCGGACCACCCGGCGCTGGCGTACTTCGACGGACGCCTCACCTACCGCGAGACGGACGCGCTGTCCGACTCCGTGGCGGGCCACCTGGCCGCCCGCGGCCTGGCACGCGGCGACCGGGTCGCGATCATGCTCCAGAACTCCCCGCAGTTCGTCCTCGCGCTGCTCGGCGCCTGGAAGGCGGGCGCGACGGTCGTCCCGCTCAACCCGATGTACAAGTCCGCCGAGGTCGGCCACGTACTGAAGGACGCCCAGGTCACGGCGCTGATCTGTTCCGACCGGGCCTGGGAGGCGTATCTGCGGGACACCGCCGCCGGTGTGCCCTCCGTCGGTATCGCCGTCACCGCCTGCGAGCTGGACCTCCAGACGGAGAACGACGAGCGGGTCCTCGGCTTCGACCGGCTGCCGCCCTCCGGCGACGCCGACGACCTGGTGGCCGTCGCCCACATGGGTCTCGCGGCGCCCGTCGGCCGGGACCTCGCCGCCACCGACGTGGCGCTGATCAGCTACACCTCCGGGACCAGCGGCACCCCCAAGGGCGCCATGAACTCCCACGGCAACATCATGGTCAACGCCGAACGCCAGCGCACGGGCCACCCCATCGCCGAGGGCGCCGCCTACTTCGCCCTCGCCCCGCTCTTCCACATCACCGGAATGGTCTGTCAGCTCGCCGCCTGTCTCGTCAACGCCGGCACCCTCGTCCTGGCCTACCGCTTCCACCCGGGCGTCGTCCTCGACGCGTTCGCCCGGCACCGGCCCGCGTACACCGTCGGACCGTCGACCGCCTTCATGGCGCTCGCCGCGACCCCCGGCGTCACGCCCGAGCACTTCGCCTCCTTCCGGGTGATCTCCTCCGGCGGCGCACCGCTGCCGCCCGCGCTCGTCGAGAAGTTCCGGGCGGGCTTCGGCCCGTACATCCGCAACGGCTACGGCCTCACCGAGTGCACCGCTCCCTGCGCCTCCGTACCGCCCGAGCGCGAAGCGCCCGTCGACCCGGTCTCCGGCACCCTCTCGGTCGGCGTGCCCGGCCCGGACACGGTCGTGCGGATCATCGACGAGAACGGCGCGGACGTGCCCTTCGGCGAGCAGGGCGAGATCGCGGTGCGCGGCCCGCAGGTCGTCTCCGGCTACTGGCGGCTGCCCGAGGCCACCGCGGCCGCCTTCCCGGACGGTGAGCTGCGCACCGGTGACATCGGCTTCATGGACCGAGAGGGCTGGCTCTACGTCGTCGACCGCAAGAAGGACATGATCAACGCCTCCGGGTTCAAGGTCTGGCCGCGCGAGGTGGAGGATGTCCTCTACACCCACCCGGCCGTCCGCGAGGCCGCGGTCGTGGGCGTCCCCGACACCTACCGGGGGGAGACGGTCCGCGCCTACGTCAGCCTGCGGCCCGGCGCCTCGGTCGAACCCGGCGAACTGGGTGTGTACTGCAAGGAAAGGCTTGCCGCGTACAAGTACCCGCGCGAAGTCGAGATCCTGACGGAACTCCCCAAGACCGCGAGTGGGAAGATCCTCAGGCGGGAACTGCGTTCACCCCGTGGAAACAGCTGAACCACAGCACGGAAGGAAGGTGGCGGCTATGGCCAAGGCGACGGACGGGAGCGGTACCCCCGTTCCCCAGCGGCTGCTGGCCGCCGCCACCCGGCTCTTTGCCGAGCAGGGGTACGACCGCACCTCGGTCCAGGAGATCGTCGAGGCGGCCGGCGTCACCAAGGGCGCCCTGTACCACTACTTCGGTTCCAAGGAGGACCTTCTCCAGGAGGTCTACGCCCGGGTGCTGCGGCTCCAGCAGGAGCGCCTCGACGCCTTCGCCGAGGCCGACGCGCCCGTCGAGCAGCGGCTGCGCGAGGCCGCCGCCGACGTGGTCGTCACCACCATCGAGAACCTCGACGACGCCTCGATCTTCTTCCGCTCCATGCACCATCTGAGCCCGGAGAAGAACAAGCAGGTACGGGTGGAGCGGCGCCGCTACCACGAGCGCTTCCGGGCGCTCGTGGAGGAGGGCCAGCGCAGCGGGGTGTTCTCCACGGCCACCCCGGCGGACCTGATCGTCGACTACCACTTCGGCTCGGTCCACCACCTGTCGACCTGGTACCGGCCCGACGGCCCGCTGACCCAGCAGGAGGTCGCCGACCACCTCGCCGACCTGCTGCTGCGCGCGCTGCGGCCCTGAGCGCCGGGCCCGGGTCCGCTCAGCCGGCCCCGGGCGCCAGCCGTACCAGCAGTGCCTCGGCCGCCGGGTTGCGCGGCCGGGGCGCCCGGCCCACCAGCAGGACCGTCCGGCCCGGCTCCGGCTGGCGGATGCTCACGCACGGCAGCCCGGCGTCCTCGCCGATCCGGCGCGGCACGATCGCCACGCCGATGCCCGCCCGCACCAGGTCGACCAGCAGCCGGATCTGCGTGACGTCACAGGTGATCCGGCGCTCCAGACCGCAGTGCGCGGCCAGCCGGCGCACCGCCGTCTCCAGACCGGTGCCCGCGCGGAAGTCCACGAACGGCTCGTCGGCGAGGTCCTTGACCAGGGTGCGTCCCGCGGTCGCCAGCCGGTGGCCGGGTGCCGTGATCAGCACCAGGTCCTCCTGCCAGGCCGCGAACGCGGCGATGCCTTCCGGAAGTTCGGCGGCGTCCGGCGCCAGATAGGCGAGATCCAGCTCACCCGCGCGCACCGCGGCGACCAGATCAGGCATGGTGGCCTCGCGGAGCGAGATCTGCACGCCGGGCCACAGCCGGTGGAACGAGGCGAGTTCGGCGGCCAGATCCACACAGGTCAGCGTCTGGATGGTGCCGATCCGCACCCGACCGGTGTCCAGGCCCGACACGGCGGCGACCGCGTCGCGGGCCGCGTCCGTCCCGGCCAGTACCGTGCGGGCCGACGGCAGCAGGGCCCTGCCCGCCTCGGTCAGCACCACGCGGCGGCCGGTGCGCTCGAACAGGGCGGCCCCCAGCTCCCGTTCCAGGTTGCGGACGGAGGTGCTGAGCGCGGACTGCACGATCAGTTCGGCACGGGCGGCGGCGGTGAAGCTGCCATGGGTGATCACCGCCATGAAGTGGCGGAGCTGACGAATCTCCATCCATCTACGGTAGCGATCGCAGCCAGCGAATCCATCTGTTGGACCGAACGTGACAGCAGGGTGAAGCTGGATACATGGCGCACATCCAGACGTCGACGCGTGTTCCCGTCCTGTGGGCGGTGGCTTACGGACCGCACCGGCCCCGAGCCGTCCGGGTCCTGGCACGATGCCTGCTGCGGGTGCGGGCGTTCGCCCGTGAGCTGGCGCTCGCCGACCACGTTCCGTACGGCGGCTACTGAACCGGCTGCCGGAGGGGCGAACCGCCCGAAACGCGCTGGTGGAGCCGAGGAGCCCCCGGCTAGCATCCGGGCATGCGGAGACCGGTCGACGAAGAGTTCCGTGCCCTGGGCCGACCGACCGGGCACGAGGACCCTGGGCGGAGCTGGGCCGCACTGGTCCGGCTGGCCGGACGCATCAGTGAGCGCCCGCCCTCCGACGACCGCGAGAGGGACGAACTCGCCGCACTGCTGCCCGTGTCGCTCAGCGGAGTGCCGGAGTCCGACCTCCTCCTGGCCGGGCTCTACGAGCGACTGGGCCACCGGCTGACGGACCGCCCCAGGCCGCCGTGGCGCACGGCCGGAGATCTGCCGGCGACGGTACGGACCGCCTGGCTGCGCGCCGATGTGCTCCACGATCCCGGTGTGCTGCGCGACGAGGCCCCGGGCGAGCTGCTGTACCAGGCCGTGCGAGGGGCGGGGATCACCGGCACGTCCCGTCCGGTGGAGCTCGTGAAGGCACTGGCCCGCAGCGGTGATCCGGTGCTCGGGGCCCAGGCGCTGCGGCTGGCCGGAGAGGGCCTGCGTGCCGGAGTGCTGGCCCCGGCACTGGTCCGGGAGACGCTGATCGCCCTGCTGGGCGCCCCCAGCAGCCGAGTCGTCGCCGGAGCGCTGGCCGCACTCGCCGAACCATGGGCGGCGACCGACCCGCTGCCGCCCGCCCTGCTGGCGCCGTTCCTCTTCCCCGGTCGGGCAACGGAGCGGGACGGGGGGCGGCTCGGCGGAGATCCTGTGCCGGGGCGGCCGGGGGAGCCCGGCGGGGGGTCGGTGCCGGAGCGGGCGGGGGCGGACAACGCCGTGCGGGAGCGGCCCGAGGTGGCCGACGCGGCCCTGGCCGCCGCCGCGCGCCACGGTCACCGCGAGCTGCTGCGCCAGGTCGTCGCGGACCCGTGCATCGCGCCGGGCCTGCGACGAAGCGGGCTGGAACTGCTCGGTGAACTGGCCGGGCGCGAGGACATCGGCGAGCTGACCGCGGTCGCCGCCCGCGATCCCCTGCTGCTCGGCGGCCCGGCCGTGGCCTGCCTGCGCGGGCTCCACCGGCGCGGCCACTTCCCCGACGGCACGCATGTCCGCGCCGTCATCGGTCTGGCCCTGTCCGATCACTCGATCCCGCCCCGCGACGTGGCGACGATCCTCTTCACCACCAGGCAGGAAGCGCTCCAGGCCCTGACGGACGCGTCCGCCGGCGATCCGGGGTGGCCGCGACGGCTCGCCCTGCTCGTCGCCCTGGCCGGACAGGGGGCCGGCGATCTCCCGGCCGGAGAAGCCGTCGCCCGCGCACTCTCCTCGGCCCCCGAACCCGCCCCCTTCCTCGACGCGATCCGCGAACTGCGCCACACGGATGCCGAGGAGGCCGTGATCGCCCTGCTCCCGGCGGCCCCGGCCGCCGCCCTGGACGCGCTGGAGGCAATCGGCGGCGACCTGACGGTGCGGGCCCTGTGCGAGGGGCTGGGCCTCCCCGCCGACGGGACGGCCGAGGGGACGGGTCTCTCCGTCGGTGGGACGGCGCCCCACCTTCGCGCCGTACGCGACCGGGCCCTCGGGCTGCTGTGGCAGCTCAACCGTGACCCGGCGCGGCGCCGCGACCTCCTCGCCCGGCTCGACCCCCTCGATCTGCCGCCCCGGATCGCGGCGGACCTCGGCGGACCGGACCCCCGGGAACTGGCCCTGCTCCGCTCCCATCTGGACCCGGACGCGCCGGTGGCGGCGCTGTGCCGGCTGGCGGCCCACGGCGACGCCACGACCCTCCCGGCCATCGCCGACCTGCTCCTGCGCGTCGTGGCCGAAACCGCCGTGTCCAGGAGCCCGGACGCGGCACCCAGGACCGGTGAGTACGGACAGCCGGCCGGTGAGCCCGCGGTGCCGCAGGAGGTTCTGGACGCGGTGAGCGCCCTGGGCCGCCGGCTCCACGGACGCGGCGCGATCCGCCCTGTCTGCCTGCTCGGTGCCGAGGACGCGGACCGGGCCGGGCACGCGCTGGTCGCGAGCCTGGCGCTGGATCTGCTGGACCGCCCCGGACTCACCGACGACGAGCAGGTGGTCCTGCTCGAACTGCTGCTCAGGGCCCCCTGGGCGGGCACCCGCACGCGGGTCCACCGGCTGCTGCGCCACCGCGACCGGCACATACGCAAGCACGTCATCGCCCTGCTCGCCCACGACACCACGGGCGAGGACGCCCAGGCGCTCTCGGCGACGCTGATCGCCCTGACCAGGGCCGAGGACATCCAGACCGTCCGGCAGGCCCTGCTCGCCCTGGGCCGCTCCCGGGCCCACTGGGCGGCCGCCGCGATCTCCGCCTGTCTCGGCCACCCGAGCATGAACATCCGGAAGACGGCGGCCGAGGCGCTGGTTCAGGCCGGTTCACCGGCGGCGCTCCCCGGACTCCTCGCCCGGCTGGGCCGGGAGTCCAACCCCGGTCTGCGTACCGCCCTCGTCGCAGCCCTGCGCGCCGTACTCGGCGACGCCTGCGCGGCCACCCTCCTCGCCGCCGCCGAACACGGCCGGGACGACGCCGCCCGCCGGCTGCTGCTGGAGGGCCTGGACGGTGCCCTCGCCGCACGCTCGGTCCTCGCACTGGACGAGCAGAAGTCGCCGGTGGCCGTTCCCCTGCTGACCCTGGCGGCGTCCGGACGGGTCGCCCTCGCCTCCGGCACCGTACGGGATCTGGCGCCGGCCATGGCCCGGCACGGGATCACCGTGACGGCCGCCGAACCGCCGGAGCCCGGCGGGACGGACCGTGACGTCGAGACCCTGGTGACCGGGGGCTGGGACTCCGAAGTCGCGCTGCGCCTCGTCGCACGGGGCGAGGTGCTGGGCCCCGCCCGGTCGGGACGGCTGCGGCCGATGCTGGCCGACTGGCTCGCGCTGGCGGGCTCCCGGCCGAAGCCCCGCAACACCCGGCCCCTGGGCAAGGAGCCCTTCGGACGCGCGCCCTCCGGGAAAGAGCCCTTCGAGCACGCGCCCTGCGGGATGGAGCCCCTTGGTGAGGAACTGTTGCGGTTCGCGCTGGGGCTGTGCGCCGCGCCCCGGAGCCGCCCGGAGCTCATGGTGCTCGCCCGTTCCGCCCCGCTCCTGCTGGACGCGCTGGCCGGTGCGCATGACGCGGACCGCAGCGAACTGATCACCTTACTCGAAGAGGTCGCACCGCTGCTGACGGCCACCGCGAGACCGGACGCCGTCGCCGCCGTACGGGCCCTGGCTCCCGCACCCGGCCGGTCCACGCTGACCCTGCTCCGGCGCCTGGGCGCGGTGACGGTCCGCGCCGATCTCGACCGGGCCCTCGCCGGGGCCGGGACGGGAGCCGACCCCTGGCGGGCCGTGCCCGTCGTGCTCAGGGAGGCCTTCGGCGTACCGGAGCCCGACCCTGCCGCACCCGTGGACGCGGGGACCCGGGAATGGCGGTCCGCGCTGGCCGTTGCCGTCCGGGCACCCGGGGCACTGGCGGAGTTCCGCGACGCGGACGACAGCGGTGTCCCCTCGCGGGACCGGCTGGCCGCCCTGACGGAGGCATACCAGGGCGCCGCGCCCGGGGTACGGGCCGCACTCGTCGACTGGATGACATGGCTCCAGCCCCTCGACGCGCCGCCCTGGACCGTCGCGGAGACCGCCCGAACCCCGGAACCCGCACCGCGCCGGGTCCGGGACGAGGACCTGGACCAGCCGCGCTCGTCGGCCCTGTGGCAACGGCTGGTCGCCCAGCTGGAATCCGCCGGGGCGGAAAGCGGACAGGCCGCAGCCGAGGCGCTCGCGCGATGGCCCGAGCCGGAGGCCGGTGCGGTGGTGCTCCGCGCCTACCTGCGCGGCCGCGTCGCGCTGCCCTCAGGTCCGGGACCCGCCCGCGCGCTCGCCTCCGTCGGTGAGGCGGAGCTCCGGGGCGACGGGATCCTGCCCGACCGGGTGGCCCACATGGCGGCGAGGCTCGGCCCGGGGGAGATACAGCGGCTGGTACCGCTGCTGGTCGAGTGGTGGGAACACGCACCACCCGCCCTGGCCGCCGCTCTCAGCGAGGCCCTGCGCCGCTGCCCCGCCGACGTGCTGGCCGAGGCGCTGGCCGGGCGTCTGGACGCCGGGGCGTGGGGTTTCCTGGACCTGCTCGCCGGCCGCCCGCTCCTGCGCACCCCGGCGTTGACGCGGACCTTCCGCCGTCTGCGTACCGAAGGCCGTGACGAACTCGCCGACCGGCTGCGGCTCGTGGCGGGACCCCTGCGGGGGCCGGACGCCGGGACCGGGGACGCGGCGGCACTGACAGCCCTGCGGGACCGCGAAGCCGCCGCTCCCGACGGGGCCGGCCATCGCACGACCCGGGGAGAACTGCTGGACCTGGCCGCGGCCGGCACACCGGAGCAGATCTGCCGGGCGCTCACCCGACTCGCCGAGGCGCACACCGGCCCCGAACCGGACCGGGACCGGCGACTCCAGGACCTGTTGGACGCGTTGCTCACGCACCCCCGGCCCAGGGTCCGGCTGCGCGCCCACCGGACCTCACGGGTGATGCTCGAACGGCCGGCCCATCTGCGCCACACCGCACTCCTGCTGGACGACCCCCGGCCCGACGTGGTGCGCATGGCGGTCCGGACGCTCTGCCGGGCGGGCTGGCAACCAGCGGTCCCCGCGGTCATCGGACTGCTCGGCCACCCGCACGCCGTCGTGCGCGAGGCGGCGGCCGAGGGGCTCACCGGGATGGGCGGGGCGGCGGTCCCGGCACTCCGCCACGCCGCCGCCCGCGCCCGGCCCGACCGGCGCTCCGTGTACACGGATGTGCTGGACCGGATCGCGGCCGGTGGACCGTGAGGTGACCCGAGGGACCGGCCCACCGACCGGCCACCGCGAGCCCGGCCCGGTCCGAGGCACCGGCAAGGCCCTGCGACCGGCCACCCCGAGCCCGGCCCGGTCCGAGGCAAAGGCCCTACAGGTACTTCTTGATCTCCCGCCGCGCCAGCGAACGCTGGTGGACCTCGTCCGGACCGTCCGCCAGCCGCAGCGTCCGCGCCGCCGCCCACAGCTCGGCCAGCGGGAAGTCCTGGCTGACCCCGCCCGCGCCGTGCAGCTGTACCGCCTGGTCGAGGATGGCGACCACCGCGCGCGGGGTGGCGATCTTGATGGACTGGATCTCCGTGTGCGCACCGCGGTTGCCCACGGTGTCCATCAGCCAGGCCGTCTTCAGCACCAGCAGCCGCAGCTGCTCGACCGTGACCCGGGCGTCCGCGATCCAGTTCTGGACGACCCCCTGCTGAGCGAGCGGCTTGCCGAAGGCGGTACGGGCCACCGCGCGCCGGCACATCAGCTCGATGGCGCGCTCGGCCATCCCGATCAGCCGCATGCAGTGGTGGATACGGCCGGGGCCCAGCCGCGCCTGGGCGATGGCGAAGCCGCCGCCCTCCTCGCCGATCAGGTTCGAGGCGGGCACCCGCACGTTGTCGAAGACCACCTCGGCGTGACCGCCGTGGTAATGGTCCTCGTAGCCGTACACCTTCATGGCGCGCTTCACCGTCAGACCCGGTGTGTCGCGCGGCACCAGGATCTGCGACTGCTGACGGCGGATGTCCTCGCCGTCGGGGTCGGTCTTGCCCATCACGATGAAGATCGCGCAGTCCGGGTTCATCGCCCCGGAGATGTACCACTTGCGCCCGTTGATGACGTAGTCGTCGCCCTCCCTGGTGATCCGGGTCTCGATGTTGGTCGCGTCCGACGAGGCGACCTCCGGCTCCGTCATCGCGAACGCGGACCGGATCTCCCCGGCCAGCAGCGGCTCCAGCCACCGCTTCTTCTGCTCCTCGGTGCCGAACTGCGCCAGCACCTCCATGTTCCCGGTGTCCGGCGCCGCGCAGTTCAGCGCGGTCGGCGCCAACTGCGGGGAGCGGCCCAGGATCTCCGCCAGCGGGGCGTACTGGAGATTGGTGAGCCCGGCGCCGTACTCGGCGTCCGGCAGGAAGAGGTTCCACAGTCCCTGCTTGCGGGCCTCGGCCTTGAGGTCCTCCACCACCTGCGGGGTGTCCCACGGCGACGCGAGCCGCGCGCGCTGCTCCTCCGTGGTCCGCTCGGCCGGATAGACGTGCTCGTCCATGAAGGCGAGCAGCTTGGCGCGCAGCTCCTCGGTACGGGCGTCGAATGCGAAGTCCATGGGGTGGATCAGCCTTCCTGGAGAGTGGTGAGGCCGTGCTCGATGAAGAGAGGGACGAGGTCGCCGATGCGGTCGAAACCGCCGCCGACCGTCTGGCCCAGGGTGTAGCGGTAGTGGATGCCCTCCAGGATCACGGCGAGCTTGAACCAGGCGAACGCCGTGTACCAGGAGATGCCGGAGGTGTCCCGGCCCGAGCGGGCGGCGTAGCGCTCGATCAGCTCGGCGGGGGACGGGTGGCCGGCCGCGCCGCTGGTGGTGGAGACGGGCGACTCGGGCAGCTCCAGGTCGGAGCTGTACATCACCAGCAGGCCGAGGTCCGTGAGGGGATCGCCGAGCGTCGACATCTCCCAGTCCAGGACGGCCTTGATCTCGTCGTCGGACCCGATCAGTACGTTGTCCAGGCGGTAGTCGCCGTGGATGACCGTGGGCGCGGGGGAGCCGGGCAGCTGCCGGCCGAGTGCCGCGTGCAGCTCGTCGATGCCGGGCAGTTCACGGTTGCGGGAGGCGTCCAGCTGCTTCCCCCAGCGGCGCAGCTGCCGGTCCAGGAAGCCCTCGGGACGTCCGAAGTCGCCGAGGCCCACGGCCCGCGGGTCCACGGCGTGCAGTTCCACCAGGGTGTCGACCAGGCCCAGCACCGCCGTACGGGTGCGTTCCGGGCCGAGCGGGGCGAGCTGCTCCACCGTGCGGTACGGGGTGCCCTCGACGTACTCCATGACATAGAACGGCGAGCCGATGACCGAGTCGTCCTCGCAGAGCAGCAGGGTCTCCGGGACCGGGACGGCTGTCGGGTGCAGTGCGCTGATCACCCGGTGCTCACGTCTCATGTCGTGTGCCGTGGCCAGGACATGGCCCAGCGGCGGCCGGCGGACGACCCAGCGGCCCGTCCCCTCCGTGTCCGTGACGACATAGGTCAGATTGGAGCGGCCGCCCTCGATGAGCCGGGCGTCGAGCGGTCCGTGCACCAGCCCCGGACGCTCGCGGTCGAGATGTCCGCGCAACCGGTCGAGGTCGAGACCTGGCGGGTGGACTGGGCTCATCGTGCGCACCTCCGGATGGGTAAGACGTCGGAGTTCATGATGCCGACCAGTCGGTATGTCGTCCAGTGAACTTCCGGAACGGAATGCGTGGACTCGGGCCCGAACAGAGGGCGGACCTCTGGTGTTGAGTCGTATCCCTGAATAGAGTTCACGTATGGATACCGCCTTGTTGATCGACGAAGTCCGGCTCACCCCGATCCTCATTGCCGACCCGCCCCTCCTCAACACCCAGGGCGTCCATCAGCCGTACACCCCGCGGCTCGTCGTGGAGGTCGTCACCCGGGGCGGTGTGACAGGGATCGGGGAGACCTACGGCGACGGCAAGTACCTCGAACTCGCCGAACCCCTCGCCGCCGCTCTGGCCGGACGTCCGGTCAGCGATGTGAACGGCCTCTTCGCCCTCGCCGACGAGGTGTGCGGAGATTCACGCGCTGCCGACGAGCGGGTCGACGCGGGCGGGCTGCGCGGTGTCCAGACCGCGGACAAGCTGCGGCTCTCGGTGGTCTCCGGCTTCGAGGTGGCCTGCCTGGACGCGCTGGGCAAGACCCTGGGCCTGCCCGTGCACGCGCTGCTCGGCGGCAAGGTCCGCGACAGGGTCGAGTACAGCGCGTACCTCTTCTACCGCTGGGCCGCGCACCCGGAGGGCGGCGAACGCGACGACTGGGGCGCGGCCGTCGATCCGGCCGGAGTCGTCGCCCAGGCGCGGCGCTTCGCCCGGGAGTACGGGTTCTCCTCCTTCAAGCTGAAGGGCGGCGTCTTCCCGCCCGAGCGCGAGATCGCCGCGGTCCGCGCGCTCGCCGACGCCTTCCCCGGGCAGCCGCTGCGCCTGGACCCCAACGGCGCCTGGTCCGTCGAGACCTCGCTGTACGTCGCCGAGCAGCTGAAGGACGTACTCGAATACCTGGAGGATCCGGCGAGCGGTACGGAGCTGATGGCCGCCGTCGCGTCAGGCACCGATGTGCCGCTGGCGACGAACATGTGCGTCACCACCCTCGCCGAGGTCCCCGACGCCTTCGCCCGGGACGCCGTCCAGGTCGTGCTCTCCGACCACCACTACTGGGGCGGGCTGCACCGTACCCGCGAACTGGCCGGGATCTGCCGCACCTTCGGCGTCGGACTCTCCATGCACTCCAACACCCACCTCGGGATCAGCCTCGCCGCCATGACGCATGTCGCGGCCACCGTCCCCAACCTCGACTACGCCTGCGACAGCCACTACCCCTGGCAGACCGAGGACGTCATCACCACCCGCCATGTCTTCGAGGGCGGCCGGCTCACGGTTTCCGACGCCCCGGGCCTGGGCGTCGCACTCGACCGGGAACGCCTTGCCGCACTGCACCGCCGCTGGCTCGACGACGACGGCACGATGCGCGAGCGCGACGACGCCGCCGCGATGCGCAAGGCCGAGCCTGAGTGGGTGACGCCTTCGATCCCGCGCTGGTGAGAGCCGGGCGGGCGCCGGTCCGAGTTGCGGGCGTTCCCGGCGGCCTTGAGGGTCGGTACATGAAGGCGATCAGTTACAGCAGGTACGGCGGGGCGGACGTCCTGGAGTACGGGGAGCGGCCCGACCCCAAGGTGGGTCCGGACACCGTTCTGGTGAAGGTGCGGGCCGCAGCCGTCAACCCGGTCGACCGGGTGGCCCGGGAGGGACACCTCGACGCCGCTCTGGACGCGGTCTTCCCGGTGATCCCCGGCTGGGACGTCTCGGGTGTCGTCGTCCAGCCGGGCGTCGCCGTCGACGAGTTCGCCGTCGGCGACGAGGTCATCGGATATGTGCGGGAGGACTTCCTCAGCCGCGGCACCTTCGCCGAGTACGTGGCCGCGCCGGTGCGCACCCTGGCGCGCAAACCGCTCAGCCTGAGCTTCGAGGAGGCGGCGGGCCTGCCGCTGGCCGGCCTCACCGCCTACCAGGTGCTGTACCGCTCGCTGCGCATCCGCAACGGCGACACCGTTCTCGTCCACGCGGCGGCGGGCGGAGTCGGCTCGTTCGCCGTGCAGATCGCCCGCCACACCGGCTGCCGCGTCATCGGGACCGCGAGCGAGCGCAACCACGAGCATCTGCGGCAGCTCGGCGCGGAGCCCGTGGCGTACGGGGAAGGGCTCGCCGAGCGGCTGCGGGAACTGGCCCCCGACGGGATCGACGCGGCCTTCGACACCGTGGGCGGGGAGGCCCTGCGGGTGTCGGCCGAGACGCTCGCACCGGACGGGCGCCTGGCCTCCGTCGTGGACGACGAGGTGTTCTCGTACGGCGGCGTGTACGCCTTCGTGCGGCCCGACGCCAAGGACCTGGCGCATCTGGCGGAGCTGGCGGAGCGGGGCATCGTCTCGGTCCATGTGGACCGGGTCTTCCCGCTGTCCGAGGCCGCCGCGGCCCACCGCCTCAACGGCGAGGGCCGCACCCGGGGAAAGATCGTCGTCACCGTCGACTGGGACGCCCCGGAGAGCTGACCTCGGGGTTGCCGGTCCGGAGGAGCATCGCGTTCGGAAGAGCCCGCGTTCAGAAGCTCAGAAGAGCATCGCGGCGGCGAACACGGCCAGCGCGACCGTGCACGCCGCGGCAGTCAGGGCCTCCCGGGCCCCGAGCACCCGGGGACGTGCTGTCCCCATGCTCTGGACCCGACGGTTCGCCACCCGCAGAAACCCCAGCCAGGCGAGCACGCTCAACGACAGGGCGATGACGCCGGCCGGGGTGACCCCGACGTGCAGCGCCTGCTTGCCCGCCAGCAGCGCCACCACCGTGCAGGACAGCGTCGTACGCCGCCAGGCCAGCCGGGTCCGCTCGGGCTGGAGCCCCGGATCGCGCTCCGCCGCGGTCACCGGCCCTCCCAGCCGAACAGGACCACCACCACCATCGCCACGGCCACCACGGCGACGGCCAGACTCAGCAGCGTCGGGAAACGCGACACCGGCAGGTCCTCCCCGCGCCGCATCGCCCGCTCGCACCGCACCCAGTGGTTGACGGCCCGCAGGGCGCACAGCACACCGGCGGCCAGCAACGCGAGCGCCAGCCCCGCGCGGATGCCCCACGCCAGCTCCGGCAGGAACTGGTCGACGGCGAACCCGCCGCCGATCAGTGCGAGAGCCGTCCGGATCCAGGCGAGGAACGTCCGCTCGTTGGCCAGCGAGAAGCGGTAGTCGGGGGTGTCGCCCTCTTCGCGGATCCGTTGCGGCGCCCACCACAACCGCAGACTCTGCACAAATTCATTCACGTACGGACCCTATCTGCCGCTTTGGTGCGCATCCCCGGCCGGTTCAGGGTGATTCCCGGAATGCCTGGAGCCGCCGGTAGCTCTCCAGCCCGTCCGGCACCCACTGCCATGTGCCGAGCCGCCGCTCCAGCTCCGCATCGGTCAGAAAGGTGTGCCAGGCGACCTCCTCCACCTGCGGCGACACCGGCAGCTCGCACCGCACCTGGTAGACGTACGACCACCAGCTGTGCCCGCCGCCCTCGTAGAGGAACGTGAACAGGGGCTCCGGCCGGGGGAGTCCGGACACCCCCAGCTCCTCCTCGGCCTCCCGCAGCGCCGCCTCGTCGTAGGACTCGCCGGCGCCGACCACTCCGCCGACGAACATGTCGTAGTGGGAGGGGAAGACCAGCTTGGTGGCGGTCCTGCGATGGACGAAGATCCGGCCTTCGGCGTCCCGGGCCTCGATGAAGACACAGCGGTGGGTCAGTCCCCGCGCGGTCGCCTCGCCGCGCGGGGCCTGCCCCACCACCACGTCGTTCTCGTCGACGATGTCCAGGATCTCGTCAGAGGGATTCATACCCCTCATCCAACCCCAGACCTCCGGCGGCGTTCACTGCCCCATGACGTACCTGACGGTCGGACCGGTGGTCCAGCCGCCGTCCACGGCGAGTTCGGCGCCGGTGATGTACGAGGCCGCGTCCGAGAGCAGGAAGACGACCGCCTCCCCGATCTCACCGGCCTCGCCGACCCGGCCCATCGGGGTGTTGGGGTAGTTGCCCTCGCCCTGCTGGATGCCCACCGAGGACGTCATCGGCGTGTACACCATGCCGGGGTGCACCGAGTTCACCCGTATCCACGCCGTGCCGAGCTCCACCGCCCCCACCTTCGTCAGCCCGCGTACGCCCCACTTCGACGCGCCGTAGCTGGAGGTCAGGGCCAGGCCCATGAGACCGGCCGCCGAGGAGATGTTGACGATCGAGCCGCCGCCGTTCTCCTTCATCACCGGGATCACCGTCTTCATACCGATGAAGACGGCCGTCAGATTGATGTCGATGACCTTGCGGAAGTGCTCGACCGTCTCGGTCTCCAGCGGCTGGCCGGTGGAGACTCCCGCGTTGTTCACCAGACCGTCGATCCGCCCGAACTCGGCGAGGGCGAACGCGGCGACGCGCTCCCAGTCCTCCTCGGAGGTCACGTCGTGGTGGAGGAACCGGGCCTTCGGCCCGAGCTCGGCGGCGGTGGCCGCACCCTCCTCGTCCAGTACGTCGGTGATCACCACATCGGCGCCGGCGGCCACGGCCAGGCGGGCGGCCTCGGCGCCGAGGCCGCGGGCGGCTCCGGTGATGATGACGGTCCGGCCGGTGAGGCTGTTCTTCTCAGTCATGACATGTCCTTCGTGCTTCGTGCTTCTTGCGGTGCGGGTGGTTCACGTTTGCTTCGTGCGGTGCGGGTGGTTCACGCGCCGTGCGGCGCGGGAGCGTGCAGAAACGCGGTGGTGGTGCCGACGAGATCGGCGAGGAAGAGCTCCTGGCCGGTCAGCGGCCGCGTGCCGTCGAGCCCCTGGCGGGCCCGGTCGGCCAGCGCCGCGCCGATCAGGGTGAGCGCCAGATCGAGGCGCTCAAGCCGTACGGGCTCCGGCAGCGCGCTCAGGCGGTCCCCGATCCGGCCGATCAGCCGGCCGTAGGCGGTGCCGTCCAGCGCGGGGTGCGGGTCGCCGGTCCGCAGCCCGGTCTCATGACTGAGCTGCGCCGAGATCCGCAGACAGCGGCGGCCCCGGTCGTCGGCGAGCAGGCTCGCCTCCGCCGTCACCAGCGCGGTGAGCAGGTCCCGCACACCGCAGTCCTCGGGGAGCGAGCCGAGCAGCGGTGCGACGACCCGCTCGGTGCGCTCCTGGCGGCCGGCCATCACGGCGTCGAGCAGCCCGGCCCGGGAACCGAAGTGGTACTGCACCGCGGAGGGGTTGCTCTGGCCCGCCAGGGCGACGATGTCGCGCAGTTGCGCACCGTCCGTGCCCTGCGCGGCGAAGACCTCCTCGGCCGCACGGATCAGCTTGTCCCTGGTCTGTTGTCCCGACTGTCCCGACGTTCTCGCCATGGGACCAATGTAATGCTGGCCATTATTAATTGCCAGGCCGGACCGGCGACTGTGAGGGAGGGGACATGTCTCAGCGCGGCTGGAGGCTCTGCGTACGGCGTCCGCCCACCGGCCCCTCGGGCATCGCCGGGTGCAGCCCGAGCAGCACGATCCCCGCCACGATCGCCGCGAGTCCGGCCGCCTGCCAGGCCAGGGCGCCGGTGTCCGTACGCACCTGGTCGCCCAGGAACCCGATGCCGCACGCGATCCCGGCCAGCGGCTGGGCCGCGGTCAGCGCCGGCAGCGACATCCGCAGCGGGCCCGTCTCGAACGCGCTCTGCACGAGGATCAGCCCCGTCACCCCCAGCACCAGCACCGCGTACGGCTGCCAGCTGGTGACGAGCGCCGCCCAGCCCTCGTCCGAGAGCCGCTGTCCGCTGACCCGGGTGAGAGCGTCCTGGAGTCCGTACAGCAGTCCCGCCGCGACCGCGAGCAGTGCGGGGGAGACCCCCGAACGTGACCGCTTGGCGAAAGCGGTCAGCAGCAGGGCCAGGCCCACCACCACGCCGATCACCAGCCAGTGCCGCAGCGGACTGGACACCGCCTGCCCGCCCTTAGGCTCGCCCGCCACCAGGAACGCGGCGACCCCGCCGGCCAGCAGCCAGAGCCCGGCCCACCCCTGCCGTCCCAGCCGCTGGCCGGTGCGGTGCCGGGACAGGGCCATCGCGAAGAGCAGATTGGTGGCCAGGAGCGGTTCGACGACGGAGACCTCGCCCTTGCCCAGGGCCAGGGCGCCCAGCACCATGCCGCAGACCATCAGACCGATACCGGCCAGCCAGCTGCGCACCCGCATCAGGTCCAGCAGCAGCCGGGGCGAGAGGTAGTCGCTCCTCGGGGCGTGGCGGGCCGCGGCCTGCTGCAGCACGAAGCCGAAGCCCAGGCAGCAGGCGGCGCTCACGGCGAGCACGAGGACCAGCACCGACACGCGTCTCCACCCCAAGTCAGGCCGGAAGAGGGTGATTTGTTCCGACGATAGCGCCTGGGAACCGCCGGTGCGGCCGGAGCGCCGCCGACCGGGCGGTTGACGCCGGGGCGACCGGTGCCGAAGATCTGACGCACGAGTAACTTCGCGAGCGGCCGCACTGCGGTGACGTGCGGTCCTTCCGCCGGACGGCGGCCCGGTCGCCCCGAAAAGGATGGAACCCATGGCGTACGACGCAGATGTGATCGTGATCGGGGCAGGACTCGCGGGGCTGGTCGCCACCGCGGAACTCGTCGACGCGGGCCGTTCGGTCATTCTGCTCGACCAGGAACCCGAACAGTCGCTCGGCGGGCAGGCGCACTGGTCCTTCGGCGGTCTCTTCCTCGTCGACTCGCCCGAACAGCGCCGCATGCGGATCAAGGACAGCCACGAGCTGGCCCTCCAGGACTGGCTCGGCACGGCCGGCTTCGACCGCGAGGAGGACCACTGGCCCCGCAAGTGGGCCGAGGCGTACGTCGACTTCGCCGCCGGTGAGAAGCGCTCCTGGCTGCACGCCCAGGGCCTGCGGCTCTTCCCCGTCGTCGGCTGGGCCGAGCGCGGCGGCTACGACGCCAACGGCCACGGCAACTCCGTCCCCCGCTTCCACATCACCTGGGGCACCGGCCCCGGTGTCGTCGCCCCCTTCGAGCGCCGGGTGCGCGAGGGTGCCGCCAGGGGACTCGTCACCTTCCGCTTCCGCCACCGCGTCACCGGCCTCGGCCGGACCGGAGGCACGACCGACACGGTCACCGGCGAGGTCCTGGCACCCAGCGACGCGTCCAGGGGCACCGCGAGCGGACGGGAGACGGCCGGCACCTTCGAGCTCAGGGCCCAGGCGGTGATCGTCACCTCCGGAGGCATCGGCGGCAACCACGACCTCGTACGCAAGCAGTGGCCCGAGCGGCTCGGCACCCCGCCCGCGAAGATGCTGTCGGGTGTCCCCGCCCACGTCGACGGGCTGATGCTCGGCATCGCCGAGGAGGCCGGCGCCCACCACATCAACCGCGACCGGATGTGGCACTACACCGAGGGCATCGAGAACTGGAACCCGATCTGGGCCAAGCACGGCATCCGCATCCTGCCCGGCCCGTCCTCGCTCTGGCTGGACGCCCGGGGCAAGCGCCTGCCCGTCCCGCTCTTCCCCGGTTTCGACACGCTCGGCACCCTCGAACACATCATGCGCAGCGGCCACGACTACACCTGGTTCGTCCTCGACCAGAAGATCATCGGCAAGGAGTTCGCGCTCTCCGGTTCCGAGCAGAACCCCGACCTGACCGGCAAGTCCATCCGTGACGTGATCGGCCGGGCCCGCGCCGACGTGCCCGGACCGGTGAAGGCGTTCATGGACAACGGCGCGGACTTCGTCGTGGAGAAGGACCTCGGCGCCCTGGTCCGGGGCATGAACGCCCTCACCGGCGAATCGCTGATCGACGAGGACGACCTGCGCCGCGAGATCACCGCCCGCGACCGGGAGATCGCCAACCCCTTCACCAAGGACCTCCAGATCACCGCGATCAGAGGCGCCCGCACCTACCTCGGCGACAAGCTCATCCGTACGGCCGCGCCGCACCGCATCCTCGACCCGAAGGCCGGACCGCTGATCGCCGTCCGGCTCAACATCCTGACCCGCAAGTCGCTCGGGGGACTGGAGACGGACCTGTCCTCCCGGGTCCTCACCGCCGACGGCAGCCCGCTGGAAGGCGTGTACGCGGCCGGTGAGGCGGCCGGGTTCGGCGGCGGCGGGGTGCACGGCTACCGCTCCCTGGAGGGCACCTTCCTCGGCGGCTGCATCTTCTCCGGCCGGGCGGCGGGCCGCGCCGCCGCGAAGGCGGTCGGCTAGGTTCTGTCGTCAAATGATCTTGTGTGGTGGATCATGGTCGGGTGATACGTCGCCATGAACTGTCGGATGCCGAGTGGGAGTTCGTCCGCCC
>NZ_JBVHOQ010000022.1:0-140030 GCF_055568375.1 Streptomyces sp. NPDC026062 | reverse complement strand
GGACGACGCCGGCCTGCGACTGGTCGCAGACGCACGACGGGCGGGGCCGGGGCCGTGCAGGGGAGTCCCCGCAGAACGACGAACAGATACCCGGGTCCACCGCGTACCCGCCGCACGTTCGTCGTTTGAGGAGACGCCCCGGAGGGGCACCGGACCCCCACCCACCGGGGCAGACGCGCACCCCGCAGGGGACCCGCACCCCACGGGGCGACCCGCACACATCGAGCCCGTCCGGCGATTGAGGACGGAACCCCGCGCCCCGGTCCGGGGCGAGGCCGAAGACCCCCGCTGCCGCCCGCCCAAGGGCCCCGTTTTGACCCGTCCGGGGCGGGCCGGGTACTGTCGGGGATTGTTATACGTATTGGCTTCGTCGTTCTCACGCGAAGGGCCTTACGTAGGTTCTCTGGAGCAGTCACCAGTGGCGCGCATACGGGCATCGTTCCCGGCATTGTGAGCCCCAGCTGCATGATCGCTTCAGAGGTGCCATGTGTCTGGACCCCATCCACTGAAGAAGCGAAGGCTAAGACGTGCGTACGTACAGCCCCAAGCCCGGCGATGTCACTCGCCAGTGGCACATCATTGACGCCGAGGACATCGTCCTGGGACGTCTGGCCACCACGGCTGCGAACCTCCTCCGAGGCAAGCACAAGGCGATCTACGCCCCCCACATGGACATGGGCGACTTCGTCATCATCATCAACGCCGACAAGGTTCACCTGTCCGGCAACAAGAAGACCCAGAAGATGGCGTACCGCCACTCCGGCTTCCCGGGCGGTCTCCGCTCCGTTCGTTACGACGAGCTGCTCGCGAAGAACCCCGAGAAGGCCGTCGAGAAGGCCATCAAGGGCATGATCCCCAAGAACACCCTGGGCCGTCAGATGATCTCGAAGCTGAAGGTCTACGCGGGCGACCAGCACCCGCACGCTGCGCAGCAGCCGGTCCCGTACGAGATCACCCAGGTCGCGCAGTAGTTCCGGCCTCCCCCCAAAGACGTAAAGAAAGATCTGAGGAGAATCGTGGCCGAGACCACTGTTGAGACCCCCATCGAGGGCACCGACGGCGAGGAGACCTTCGCCGAGGTGACCACCTTCGAGTCCGAGGTCCCCGTCGAGGGTGAGTACACCTCCGAGTCGCTCGCCGGCCGCTTCGGCGACCCGCAGCCCGCCGCCGGCCTCGGCCGTCGCAAGAACGCCATTGCCCGCGTCCGGATCGTTCCGGGCACCGGCAAGTGGAAGATCAACGGTCGCACCCTTGAGGACTACTTCCCCAACAAGGTGCACCAGCAGGAAGTCAACGAGCCCTTCAAGGTGCTTGAGCTCGACGGCCGTTACGACGTCATCGCCCGCATCTCGGGTGGCGGCGTCTCGGGTCAGGCCGGCGCCCTGCGCCTCGGTGTGGCCCGCGCGCTGAACGAGGCGGACGTGGACAACAACCGCGCCACGCTGAAGAAGGCCGGCTTCCTCTCCCGCGACGACCGTGCGGTCGAGCGCAAGAAGGCCGGTCTCAAGAAGGCCCGTAAGGCCCCGCAGTACAGCAAGCGCTAAACCGCCTGCTCATCCGCGTTACACGTTCGCCCCGGCGGCACACTCGTGCTGCCGGGGCGTTCGTTTATTGGCGGTCACGGGCATATAACGGCATAAGGCATTCATAGGCTTGTTGCTTACTTAGTCTGATTTTTGCGTTTCGGAGCACCTTCGGAGGACACCAGTGGGACGACTCTTCGGCACCGACGGCGTGCGTGGTGTCGCCAATGCGGACCTGACGGCAGAGCTCGCGCTCGGTCTGTCGGTCGCGGCGGCGCACGTGCTGGCCGAGGCGGGCACCTTCGAGGGCCATCGGCCGACGGCCGTGGTGGGCCGGGACCCCCGCGCCTCCGGAGAGTTCCTGGAGGCCGCCGTGGTGGCCGGCCTCGCCAGCGCCGGCGTCGACGTCCTGCGCGTCGGTGTGCTGCCGACCCCGGCCGTGGCCTACCTCACCGGCGCCCTGGGCGCCGACATCGGCGTCATGCTCTCGGCCAGCCACAACGCCATGCCGGACAACGGTGTCAAGTTCTTCGCCCGGGGCGGGCACAAGCTCGCCGACGAGCTGGAGGACCGCATCGAGACGGTCTACGAGCAGCACCGCACCGGCGCGCCCTGGGCCCGTCCCACCGGTGCCGGCGTGGGCCGGATCAGCGACTACGTCGAGGGCTTCGACCGTTACGTCGCGCACCTCATCGGAGTCCTCCCCAACCGGCTCGACGGCCTGAAGGTCGTCCTGGACGAGGCGCACGGCGCCGCCGCGCACGTCTCGCCCGAGGCCTTCGCACGGGCCGGGGCCGAGGTCGTCACGATCGGTGCCGAGCCGGACGGCCTGAACATCAACGAGGGGTGCGGCTCCACGCACCTGTCGCTGCTCCGCGCCGCTGTCGTCGAGCACGGCGCCGACCTCGGCATCGCGCACGACGGCGACGCCGACCGCTGCCTGGCCGTGGACGCGGCCGGCAAGGAGATCGACGGCGACCAGATCCTGGCGGTGCTGGCCCTCGCCATGCGCGAGGCCGGGCAGCTGCGCAAGGACACCGTCGTCGGCACCGTGATGTCGAACCTCGGCTTCAAGATCGCCATGGAGCGCGAGGGCATCCAGCTCGTCCAGACGGCCGTCGGCGACCGCTACGTCCTGGAGTCGATGAAGGCCGAGGGCTTCGCCCTGGGCGGCGAGCAGTCCGGGCACGTCATCGTGCTGGACCACGCCACGACCGGCGACGGCACGCTGACCGGCCTGATGCTGGCGGCCCGGGTGGCCGCCACCGGCCGTTCGCTCGCCGAGCTGGCCGGTGTGATGGAGCGCCTGCCGCAGGTCCTCGTCAATGTGCCGGACGTCGACAAGTCCCGGGTGAGCACCTCCCCGGAGCTGGCCTCGGCCGTCGCCGAGGCCGAGCGCGAGCTCGGCGCCACCGGCCGTGTGCTGCTGCGCCAGTCGGGCACGGAGCCGCTGGTACGGGTCATGGTCGAGGCGGCCGACATCGAGCAGGCACGCGCGGTGGCCGGCCGGCTGGCCGATGTGGTGAAGTCCGCGCTGGGCTGAGGTCTGTCCGGCCGGTCATGGGTGGGTGCGCGCGGTGACGCGCACCCACCCTCCGCCCGCCCTACGTGTCCCGCACGGACGGTTTCGGGTGCTTCCGCTCATGACGGAGGGCCACCGTCCACAGGCCCTTCTGCACCAGCAGCGTCACCGTGCCCGCGAGCACGATCCCGCCGAGGTTGGCCAGCAGCTGCTGGATGGAACCGGTCATCTGTCCGTAGTCGCGGTAGCTGAAGGCCACCGCCGCGTTCGCCGCGGCCGGTACGGTCGTCACCGAGATCGCGACGCCGATGAGCGCGCCGGACCGCGCCGAGGTCAGCGAGAGCGTCCCGGCGACGCCCGCGAGCAGGGCCACCACGAAGGACATCCAGTCCGGCTGCCAGACGAACGCCGTATTGGGGCGGTCCGCCTCGATCATGTTCTCGTTGAACAGGCCGAGGGCGTCCATCAGCCAGGCGAAGCCGGCCGTCAGCACCATGGCCGCGGCGAATCCGCCGATCAGTGCCCACAGCGACCGCCACACCAGCCGCGGGGCTCGCTGCACCAGGGCCGTGGAGATCCCGGCCAGCGGCCCGAACTCGGGGCCCACCGCCATCGCGCCCACGATCAGGATCGCGTTGTCGAGCATCACACCGCAGGCGGCGAGCATCGTGGCGACCGAGAGGAACGCCACGTAGGTGATGCTGAACGTCGACTCCTCGTGGGTGACGTCCGTCAGCTCCTCCCACAGCACCGCGTCCGCGCCCTCGCCCGGCGCCTCCTCCTCGGCCCGCGTGGCGCGGGTGGAGAGTGTCAGGGCCATGTTCTCGACGGTGATCGCCCCGTAGTCGGCGACCCCGAGCCGCCGCAGCGCCCCGATCAGCTCGTCGCCCGCCTCGCGGGCCACGTCGCACAGCACCACGTCACCGACCGGATCGCGCGCGACTCCCGGCAGCACCGCGAGATGGGCGGTGCCGACGGCCCCCTCCAGCAGCTCCGTCACCTCCCCCGTCCGGTCGGCCGGGACCATCAGACGGAGATGCAGCACGGCGCACCCTTTCGGAGTCAGAGCTTGCGCAGGGACAGTCGCTGGACCTTGTGGTCGGGGCCCTTGCGCAGCACCAGCGTGGCACGGCCCCGGGTCGGCGCCACATTCTCCACCAGGTTGGGCTTGTTGATGGTCCGCCACATCGTCGCGGCGTAGTCCATCGCCTCCGCCTCGGAGACCTGTGTGTACTTGCGGAAGTACGAGGACGGGTCCTGGAACGCCGTGGCGCGCAGCTTGCGGAAGCGGTTGAGGTACCAGGTCTCGATGTCCTCGGGCCGCGCGTCCACGTACACACTGAAGTCGAAGTAGTCCGCGAGCCCGACCCTGGTGCGGCCGTCCTTGCCGGGCAGCGCGGGCTGGAGCACGTTCAGCCCCTCGACGATGAGGATGTCCGGGCGGCGTACGGTGAGCCGCTCGTCCGGCACGATGTCGTAGATCAGATGCGAGTAGACGGGCGCCGTCACCTCGTCCTTGCCCGCCTTGATGTCGGCGACGAAGCGGGTCAGGGCGCGCCGGTCGTACGACTCCGGGAAACCCTTGCGCGACATGAGCCCGCGCGCGTGGAGCTCCTTCATCGGCAGCAGGAACCCGTCCGTGGTCACCAGCTCCACCCGGGGGTGCTCGGGCCAGCGGGCCAGCAGCGCCTGGAGGATACGGGCGCTGGTGGACTTGCCGACCGCCACGCTCCCCGCGACCCCTATGACGAACGGGGTCCCGCGCTGCGCCCCGTGTCCGTTGCCCGCGTCGCCGAGGAAGGTGTTCAGCGCGCCGCGCAGTCCGGAGGTGGCCTGGACGTACAGATTGAGCAGGCGCGAGAGCGGCAGGTAGACGTCCCGCACCTCGTCGAGGTCGATGACGTCCCCGAGTCCGCGCAGCCGCTCCACCTCGTCGGCGGTCAGCGGCAGCGGCGTCTTGTCGCGCAGTGCGCTCCACTCCGCCCGGGAGAGATCGACGTACGGCGTCGCGGCGGGCTCGGCGCGTCGGTTCGTGCTCCGTGTCGGCGAGGTGATCACGGGTTCATTGTTGCGGGAGTTCGACGGGAGTTCGAATGGAGTGGGGGGTGGGCTCGGTCACGTGGGAGAGCGCAGGCCCGTGACCACTCGGGTCCGCGCCCCCTTGCGCCATTTCGGCCCCGGACGAGGGGCGGGCGGCGTGGTGCGCGATCCGGCACAAACATATTCTTACTGTCACTTTATGTTAAGAAATGATTCCAAGGTGTCCCGTCGGAGCCGTGCGATGCCGGCGACCGGAGCCATGGCCCTGACCGCGGCGGTCGTGGCGGCCCTTCTGCTTCCCGGGGCGGTGTGGGTCGCCGGTGATCACGCCGCCGCTACGACTCCCGGCCTGGTGGACGAGACGTTCACCGGCGTGAGCGCGGACAGCGACTTCACGGCGGTGGGGCCGGCCTGTCTGACCGGCGCCGCGCCCGCCGCACCGCCGCCGGGCGACGCCGCACACCCGCTGGGCGGCTGCGAGGATCCGGGGGTGGGGCCCGTACCGCCCCGGAGTGCCGCGCCCCACGGCTATCTCCAGCTGACCGACGCGGGCCGCGACCGCTCGGCCGCCGTGATCCACAACAAGGCCCTGCCCGCGAACGAGGGCCTTGAGGTCTCCTTCGACCAGTGGCAGTACGGCGGATCGCCCGCCGCGAGCCCGGCGGACGGCATTTCGTTCTTCCTGGTGGACGGCGCCGCCGACCTCTCGGCGCCGGGCGCGTTCGGCGGGAGCCTGGGATACGCGCAGAAGCTGCCGGACGACGACCCGGGCCGGGATTTCCTGCCGGGCGTCGCCCACGGCTACCTCGGCGTGGGCCTGGACGTCCTGGGCAACTACTTCGGCGACTGGGAGCACCGCGGCAACGACTGCGCGCGGCGTTCCCCCGCGGGTACGGAGTTCAGGGTGCCGGCGCCCGGGGCCAACATGGTCGCGGTGCGCGGCCCCGGCAACGGCACCGAGGGCTACTGCTTCCTGGCCGCCACCACGGACAATCCGACGACCGACAGCCCTTGGCCGTCCACCCTGCCCGGCACGCTGCACGGGCCGACGACTGCGGCGGACCTCCCGGCGGGCACGACGCCCGAGCAGGCCGAGCAGATCCTGGAGCGGTCCCGGCGCACGGTGACGGTCCGGCTGAGCCCGGCTCCCGACCCGGTGCTGACGGTTCTGGTCGACTTCCACGACGGCAACGGCGCCCAGCAGGTCCTGGAGACGGCCGCGCCGCAGCCGGTCCCGGCCACGTACAAGTTCGGCTTCGGCGCCTCGACCGGCGGCTTCACCGACGTGCACCTGCTGCGCACGCTCTCCGCCCGTTCGCTGAAGCCGCTGCCCCGGCTCAACCTGGTGAAGCAGGTCAGCATCGCCGATCCGCTGCCGGACGAGATCGTGGCGGGGACGAAGGTGCCGTACGAGTTCGTCGTGACGAATTCGGGGGAGACCGCCCTCACCGATGTGACGGTCGACGATCCGACCGTCGGGCCCGTGGACTGCCCGTCCACCACGCTGGCCGTCGGCGCCACGATGACCTGTAGGGCGACGTACACCGTCACCGCGGCCGACGTGGTCCGCGGCTATGTGGCGAACACGGCGAAGGCGTCCGGGAAGAGCGGTGACGACCCCGTGGAGTCCCCGCCGTCCGGTGTCGAACTGCCGCTGGGCGGCAAGAGCGGGGTGGGGCTGGCCCTCATCAAGGAGGTGGACGACTCGGAGCCGTACGGCGCCGGGGACACGGTGGAGTACCAGTACGTCGTCACCAACGTCACCGACACCCCCGTCGAGGACCTGGTGATCCACGACGACCGGCTGACGGACGTCACCTGTGCCTCGACCACGCTGACCGCGCGGGGGACGCCGGGCGACAGCACCACCTGCTCGGGCACCTACCGGGTCCTCGCGGACGACGCGGAGGCGGGGAGCGTGCTGAACACGGCGGTGGCGTCGGGCAACGGCGGCACGGTGACGTCCCCGCCGGCCGAGGCGACCATCCAGGTCACCGCGCCGACGGTCGCCCCGACGCCGCCCACCTCCCCGCCGCCCACTCCCACCCCCACTCCTACGCACACCCACACCCACAGCCCCGAGCCCACCCACAGCCCCACCCGCACGCACCGGCCGACGCATCCGCCCACCTGGCCCGAGCCGACGTCCAGCGAGGGCGGCCACCCCGGCGGCCAGATGCCGGACACGGGTGCACCCGGCCTGTTGCCCCTCGGGATCGCCGCGGTGGCGATGGCCGCGGGCGGCACGCTGTTCCTGACGCGGCGACGGCCGGGGAAGGGGCGCGCGCACTGAGGTGAGGGCGGCCGGCCCGGCAGTCGGCCGCCCGACGCGCGAAGGCCGGCCGGGCCCTGTCTCAGGGTCCCGGCCGGCCTTCGCGCGTGCGGTGCGGTGCCGTGTGCGGTGCGGCGGTGACTAGTCCGTGCCGGACTCCATCGCGGCGCGGTCCAGCATCTCGTCGGTCTCGGAGACCTCGCCGCGGGACGCGATGGCCTCGGCGCCGCCCTCGGGCAGGGTGCCGATCAGACCGGTCGCGGCGGCCTGGGCCGCACCGATGGCCGGGTGGCCGGTGCCGATCAGGCCGAGGCCCGCGTACTGCTCCAGCTTGGCGCGGGAGTCGGCGATGTCGAGGTTGCGCATGGTGAGCTGGCCGATCCGGTCGACCGGGCCGAACGCGGAGTCCTCGGTGCGCTCCATGGACAGCTTGTCCGGGTGGTAGCTGAACGCCGGGCCCGTGGTGTCGAGGATCGAGTAGTCCTCGCCGCGCCGCAGCCGCAGCGTCACCTCGCCGGTGACGGCCGTGCCGACCCAGCGCTGGATCGACTCGCGCACCATCAGCGCCTGCGGGTCCAGCCAGCGGCCCTCGTACATCAGACGGCCGAGGCGCCGGCCCTCGTTGTGGTACTGGGCGAGGGTGTCCTCGTTGTGGATCGCGTTGACCAGGCGTTCGTACGCGGCGTGCAGCAGGGCCATGCCGGGGGCCTCGTAGATGCCTCGGCTCTTGGCCTCGATGATCCGGTTCTCGATCTGGTCCGACATGCCCATGCCGTGGCGGCCACCGATGGTGTTCGCCTTCATCACCAGGTCGACGGCGGATTCGAACTTCTCGCCGTTGATCGTCACCGGGCGGCCCTGGTCGAAGCCGATCGTGACGTCCTCGGTCCCGATCTCGACCGAGGGGTCCCAGAACTTGACGCCCATGATCGGGTCGACGGTCTCCACACCGGTGTTCAGGTGCTCCAGGGTCTTCGCCTCGTGGGTGGCGCCCCAGATGTTGGCGTCGGTGGAGTACGCCTTCTCCGTGCTGTCGCGGTACGGCAGGTCATGGGCGACCAGCCACTCCGACATCTCCTTGCGGCCGCCGAGCTCGGTCACGAAGTCCGCGTCGAGCCAGGGCTTGTAGATCCGCAGGTGCGGGTTGGCGAGGAGACCGTAGCGGTAGAACCGCTCGATGTCGTTGCCCTTGTACGTGGAGCCGTCGCCCCAGATCTGTACGTTGTCCTCAAGCATCGCCCGCACCAGGAGCGTGCCGGTGACGGCGCGGCCGAGCGGCGTGGTGTTGAAGTACGCCCGCCCGCCCGAGCGGATGTGGAACGCCCCGCAGGTGAGCGCGGCCAGCCCCTCCTCGACGAGCGCCGCACGGCAGTCGACCAGACGCGCGAGCTCGGCGCCGTAGGCCTTGGCGCGGCCGGGCACGGAGGCGATGTCGGGCTCGTCGTACTGGCCGATGTCGGCGGTGTAGGTGCACGGGACAGCGCCCTTGTCGCGCATCCACGCGACCGCGACCGAGGTGTCGAGGCCGCCCGAGAAGGCGATGCCGACGCGCTCGCCGGAGGGCAGGGAGGTGAGGACCTTAGACATAGGAAGATTATGCATCACATCGCATGGTCATGCAACATGGGGTGAAGTCCGAGGTGGGACGGCCTACACCGTCGCGGCGGCCGTCGCGGCGGTCGTTGCGGCGGTCGTTGCGGCGAGGTCCCGCAGGCACTCGGCGCAGTTCCCGGGTGCGGGTGCCCGGAAGGCGCGATCGCACCCGTCGCAGTTCTGTAGCGGGTCGTAGAACGGGGCTCGTCCGGCGGGCTGGGCCGGTGGCGGGAGCAGTTTGGTCAGCCGGTGCCCGAGAAGCTTGACCGGGTACTTCAGCGGATGGGGCAGGTCCGTGGTGAGTGCTCGCCGGATGGTCGCCGGGGTCGCCCCGCGTTCGAGCCAGGCGACGACGGCGGGGGTGAGCGTCCGGACGTCGTCCTCGGAGAGGCCGAACGCGGTCGCCCGGCTGTTCAGGTCCAGCAGGAGTGCGGCGGCGGTCCGGTGCAGCTCTGGGCTCGGCGTCTCCGGCCGGGGGAGGGGCGGAGTCGGAGCCGGCTTCGGCTGGGCTGTGGGGGCTGTGGGGGCTGTGGAGGTTGCTGGAGTCGCGGGGGTCGCGGGAGTCGCGGGGGTCGGTGAGGGGCCGGGCTTCGGCGGGGGCCCAGGTGTCGGCGGGTTGGCGGCGACGCGGGCGGAGGAGGCGGCGGCGGGGGCCGGTTGCGTCGACTGTGCTTCCGCGCGCGGCCGGTTGAAGGACGTGGTGCGGGTGACGACGCGACCACTCGGCAGGCGCTCGCGGGTGCGCTTGAGGTAGCCGTGCTCCTCCAGGTCCCGCAGCGCTCCGGCGATGCGGGCCTCGCTCTCCGGGAAGCGCTCGACCAGGCACTTGATGCCGACCTTCGCCCCTGGGGGGAGCGACTGGATGTGGGTGGCGAGGCCGATCGCGATGAGGCTGAGCTCGCCGTGCTGGGCGAGGTGGTTGCCGATGACCGTGAAGTGGCTGCTGTGGCGCACCTTCACGTGGACGACGCCGCCGCCGGACGTGGCGCGGGAGGGGGAGATAACCTGCTGGGTATCCATCGGGAAGGTCTGTTTCCTTGGTGGTCAGGCCCTCGCTCGGGATGTCAGTCCCGGCGGGGGCCGTCTCAATTCTGAAGTTTGGTTTCGCGAGCATATGCCAGGCAACCGGGGCGAAATCCAGCCCAGTTGGCGAACCTCACCCGTGCGAGTGACGGGCGCTCACGGACGCGTGAGCGCGTGCGCGGGGGCCTGCTGAGGTCCACCCGGGTCGGGTCGGGTTGGGTTGATTTCTTCTTCCCGAAGGACTTAAAAGCCTTTGACGTCGTGGGGCGCCGCGTCGCGGTCCACCGCGTCGTACTCCATCGCGTCGCGGCCCACCGGGTCGTGGTTTCCGGACCCGGTGAGTGCGATCTCCGCCCAGACGGTCTTGCGGGGGAACGGCCCGGGTTCGACGCCCCAGCGGGTGGCCAGTGCCGCGACGAGCAGCAGCCCCCGCCCGTACTCGGCGGTTTCGGTCGACGCCCGGACGCGCGGCAGCCGATCGTCGCGTGCGTCCGCGACCTCGATACGCAGCGTGTCCCCGTCGACCGCCAGCAGGACGCGGAAGTCCCGCCCGGGTACGTAGCCGTGCAACGCCGCGTTGGCCGCGAGCTCGGCGACGACATGGCTCGCGTCCTCCAGTGGCAGCCCCCAGGCGCGGAGCTGCTCGGTGGCCAGCAGCCGGGCGAGCCGGGCGCCCCGACGGGTCGCGGAGAGCTGGACGGCGAACTGGCCGGTGCGGGCACGCGGTTGGGTGATTTCTCGGTTCACGTCACTCAGCGTGGCCGTCGGTGGCTACGCTGAACAGCATCGACGCGTGTACGGACGGTGACTGTCCAGCGGTTGTACGGACCTGTCCCACGCGTACAGCGGCCGGGTGCCGTTCACGGGTGGAGGAGTGTGGCTCATGGGTGTCAACGACGGTACGGACGGGTCCGAATGGGACGTCGAACCCGAGGACGATTCGGGTGCGGTGATCGCGGCGGTCGGCCGGCAGATCCGGCTCTGGCGCGAGGCGGCGGGGTTACGCGCGGCGGAGTTGGGCGAGATGATCGGGTACGGGGAGAACCTGGTCTACAAGGTGGAGGCCGGGACACGCATTCCGAAGCCGGAGTTCCTGGACCGCACGGACGAGGCGGTGGGTGCGGGCGGCAAGATCTCCGCGATGAAGCGGGATGTGGCGGAGGCACGGTACCCGCGCAAGGTCCGTGATCTTGCGAAGCTGGAAGCGGATGCGGTGGAGCTCGGATCGTATGCCGGTGTCGTCATCGACGGCTTGCTCCAGACGGAGGCGTACGCGCGCGCACTGTACGGAGAACGGCGCCCGGCGTACACGGAGGAGCAGGTCGACCGGCTCGTCTCCGCCCGCATGGCCCGCCAGTCCATCTTCGAGCGCCGGCCCGCACCTCTGTTGACCTTCGTCCAGGAGGAGGCGACGCTTCGACGGCCCACGGGTGGGAATAACGTGTTGCGAGGACAACTCGAACACCTGCTAGAACTGGGCTCGTTGAGGCACGTAGAAATTCAGGTCATGCCGACCGAGACCGAGGAACACGCGGGGTTGGGCGGCCCTCACCGGGTGCTTAAGCTGACTGACGGCACGGCTGTGGGGCTCAATGAGGTCCAGCTCATCAGCCGACTGATCAGTGATCCCAAGGAAGTTCAGATCCTTGAGATGCGGTACGGCATGATCAGGGCACAAGCGCTCACGCCTCGGCTGTCGCGGACCTTCATCGAGAAACTGCTGGGAGAGACATGAGTGCCAAGCCCTCGGCCGGAAGCCCTTCGGACCTGACGTGGTTCAAGAGCAGTTACAGCACCAACGACGGCCCTTCGTGCGTCGAGGTGGCCACCGCCCCCACCACCATCCACGTCCGTGACTCGAAGAACATCCCCGGCCCCGAACTCGGCTTCACCCCGGGTGCCTGGGCCGACTTCGTCTCGTACGCCTCGGTCGGCTGACCGCCTGGGCAGGGTCACCGTGTGTCGAGATGCTGTGCGGCGTGAGGTCGGGGCGCAAGCGCTCGCGCCTCGGCTGCCGCAGACCTTCATCGATGAACTGCTGGGAGTGACATGAGTGCCAAGCATTCGGCCGGAAGCCCTTCGGACCTGACCTGGTTCAAGAGCAGTTACAGCAGCAACGACGGCCCGGCCTGCGTCGAGGTGGCCACCGCCCCCACCACCATCCACGTCCGTGACTCGAAGAACATCCCCGGCCCCGAACTCGGTTTCACCCCGGGTGCCTGGGCCGACTTCGTCTCGTACGCCTCGGCGAACTGAGAAGCGCGCCGGGGTCCGCCGCGACGCCCTCTCCCCGTCCGTTCAGAACCGGCCCAGTGCCAGACCGGCGAAGAAGGGAACGGGGATCAGCGTCGTCATCCCGAGCCAGAGGCGCATCGACCAGCGCTCCTGGCGCGGCATGAGGACATCGACCACGACGATCAGACCCAGGACGACGAGGCCGCTCAGCGCGGCAGCCTGGGCCTGGAAGGCCGCTTGGGTGTATGTGTCCGGGGGGCAGCCATGCCCTCCGGACACGGGGGAGGGGCTCGCACAGTCCTCCGCCAGGTAGCGAGTCAACAGCTCGTGGATGAACACGCCGGGGACGATCGCGCACACCCCGAGGGCGAGATTGGACCCGGCGGCCACCCATGGCCCGCCGCTCCTACGTCTCGTGCGGTCGGAACCCGTGTCGTCGCTGCGCACAGCTGCCCCCTGCTGCTCGGCGTGTACCGGCGTAGATGATCAGGGGCGCCCGCGCGGTTCCGACGGACGGCGGGGTGAGCCCCCGGGGGCTCACCGCCACGCGGCGATGACGTCCTCCGGGCCCCAGTGCGCGGTCAGCCCTTCTGCGGCCGTACCCGTCGGCGGGCGACGGCTGACCGCCATCAGAGCCGCACCGTCCGCTCCCGGCACGTGCTGTGCGGAGGCGACGAGTCCGGCGAGATCCCGTGCCCCGAAGGGCGTCTCGTCGCGCCACTTCACCGACCCCACGAAGGACACGCGGCGCGCCACGGGCTGGGTGTCCGCACCGATGAGGTCGACTTCGGGGTTGTTCTGCCTGTTCCACCATCCCCCGACCTCGGCGGTCTCGGGGAAGAGGCCGTCGGGGACCCGGCGGGCGAGCGACTCCCTGATCACCGGCTCCACCGCGCGGCCCCGCCACGACGGCCAGGAACGCCGAACGCGCGCGGCCGAGAACTCGCCCCGGCCCCTTTCCGCCTGTGCTACCGCGTCTTCCAGATGCGCCAGCCAGAAGCGCAGGTAGGTGTCCGCGATCCGGTAGCGCTTGAGCTTGGGGGCGGCCTGGGTGGACAGCGGGAGGTCGGCGGCCACGATCCGCTTCGCCTCCGTGAGCTCGGTCAGTATCGGAGCGAGTGTGCCGTGTGCCAGGGCGCGCCCGTCGGCGCCTCCCGTATCGGCGGCGATGCCGGAGAACGTCCGCGCGCCGGAGCCGATGGCCCGGAGCACCCGGCCTGCCTGGAGGCGTGCGGGGAACTCCGCCGCGAGAGACCGCTCACCGGTCGTGAGCAGGACCGACGAGGGGTCCTCCAGCTGGCGGTCCAGATATCCGGCGACCGATTCCCCGGTCCGCCAGCCGGTCACGACCTCGGGGAAGCCCCCGGTGACGAGATAGGCGTCGAGCGCCGCCGAGGCATCCAGCCCCGTGGAGTCCTGTACGTCGGCAGGGCTGAGCGGACCCACGGTGTACTGGCCGGCCCGGCCGTAGAACGGATGGTCGTACGAGGTCAGGCGGTCCATCATCGCGAGATCGGAGCCGAGCAGCAGCAGGAGCACCGGCTTGGCGGACAGGTGCATGTCCCACGCCGTCTTGAGCGCCGCGTCGAATCCCGCGTCCGCCTCCGACAGCCAGGGGACTTCGTCCAGTACGAGAATCACCGGTTCGTCAGCGGGAAGGGCGGCCGCGACGGCGGCCAGCGTGCTGACCCAGTCCTCGGGGGCGGCGGCGTGTTCCAGCGCCGCCCCGTTCGAACTTCGCAAGCAGGGGTCGGAGGTCGGTGACGGGGCCTCAGCCGACGGCTCGGAGCCGTTCGAGGAGTTCGTCAACGCCTGCCGTGTGTGCGTACGGTGCGAAGGCCGGTTCGAGTTCGCGCACCATCGTCACGCACCGGGGGGCGTCGATCCGGCCGGCAAGGTCAAGGGAGCGTGTGGCTGTCTCTGCGGCGATGTCGGGTTCGCCGTCGCGGAGGTAGGTCTCGGCCTGGTAGGTCAGGAACACGGATTTGGTCTTGGAACGGGTGACGGGCAGCAGGGCAATGCCCTCGTCCATGAGCCGGTGGGCCTGGCGGCGCTGACCGAGATCGGCGAGGCAACGGCCGCCATCCGCGGCCAGGTCGGCGTGCGAATGCCACGAGCACCAGGCGGGGGCGGGATCGTACGACACGGTGCCCAGCGCCATCTCTGCGGCGGTGAGGGCCCGGAGGCACAGGTCGTTCTCGTTGAGGACGGCGAGGGCGCGGGCCTGGCGAAGGTGGAGGAGGGACCGCGCGGTGGGGTGCTGGGTGCGGGGAATGGCGTGTTCGAGGATGTCGGCGGCGGTGCGGGCATCCCCCAGCCACAGCAGTTGGTACGCCAGGTCGGACAGGATGCCCGCGCCGAGGTCGCGCTGGTGGGCGGCGTGGGCGTTGTGGAGAGCGGCGTGCCAGAAGCGGCCGGCGGAGGTGTGGCGGCGTTCGTCGAAGTGCTGCCAGGCGATGGCCTGCGCGAGGGAGGCGGCCAGGGTGTGCAGCCGCTGCTTGGCGGCTGAGGTGTAGCGGGACTCGCTGATGCACTCGCTGACGGTGCTCAGGTGCGCGTCGAGCAGATGGCGGGTGCGGCGCCTGCGTTCGGTGGCGAGACGGATCAGCTCCGCCCCGCTCTCCTCCAGCCAGTTGAGTATCTCGGTGTCGACTTCACCGGGCACGGCGAAACGTGGGAACCGGCCGGGTTCGGTGACGGCCCACTGGTGGGCCAGCACAGCCAGCGAGGCGCTGGTGTAGGCGAGGAACGACCGGCGGTCCAGGGAGGTCATCAGGGCCTCTCGGAGTGAGGGAACGGCATTGTGCGGGCCGAGGGGCAGTGGCTTGTCCTGGCCAGGGAGCCAGTAGGGCCAGCCGAGATGGGCGACGGCCGCGTAGTCGATGCCGAAGACCTCGGCGATCAGCGGCTGGGATTCGTCTTCGTCGGGGGCGGCGCGGCCGGTCTCCCACTTGGAGACCCGTGACCCCCGGGTGCCCGAGCGCAGGCCACGGCGCTTGGCGGCCTGCCGGATACGGCGGGCCAGCTCCTCCTGTGACCATCCGCGCTCGTTTCTGGCGTGCGCGAGGGGGTGGCGGATTTCGTCGTCCACCCGCCCATTGCACCACCCCCTGCGTGCCTTGGAGAGCCGTTCCGGAAGACCGGGGATAGGGCGGGGATAGGCATTTCCTCTGGGCACCGCGACCGGCGGCCGCTGTACTCGTCGTGTTCCGCCCGGCACCCGTGTGACTGGGCGGAACGCGGTGACGAACCCGTTCCCTACGGCCCTTTATTGCCCGCCGGGCTGCACCTCCCCGCCCGCCGGGCGAGGGCCGGCCGGGGCATTCGCCACCCACAGCACGCCCATCGTCGCCAACGCACAGGGAGGGGCCGCCATGTCGTACGACCACTGAGCCCGAGGAATCCGGGGCGGGCCCGCTGCGGTGGGCCCGCCCTTCCCGCTCTGGAAGGACCCGCGATGCCGTCTGTGACTGACCAGTACGACGCCTTGGACACGGAGACCCTGCGCGACCCGTACCCGCTGCTGGCCGAACTGCGGATGCGTGAGCCGGTGTTCTGGCACGCGGGCATGGACTCGTGGGCACTGACCCGGTACGCGGACAGTGTGCGGGTGCTGCGCGACCACGAGAGCTTCGCCCGTGACCCGCGGCGCACCGGCGGCACGGTGCCCGAGCCGTCCTTGAGCGTGCAGACGCTCGATCCGCCGCAGCAGAACCGGGTCCGTTCCCTGTTCATGAGCGCGCTGCGCGCCCAGGACCTGACCGCAGTCGAGGACCGTGCCCGCATCCTGGTGCGGGAGCGGCTCGAACAGCTGGCTGGCGGGGGCCCGTTCAACGTGGTGGCCGAGATCGCGGTGCCGCTGTCCGTCGCGGTCGTGGCCCATCTGCTGGGTGTTGAGCCCCCGCCGTACGGGGAGTTCGCCGCGGTGTCGGACGCGATTATGCGGAGCATGGACGGCGGCCTCAACCCGGCGCTCGTGGAGCCGGGCCGGATCGCCCGCCAGCAGCTGAGTGACCTGGTCGACTCGTGGTTCGCGTCCTCGGCCCGGCCCGGCCTGCTGGCCCGAGTGCGGCAGGCTGCTGAGCCCGCCGCCGACGCGCTCACCCGGCTCTATGTGAAGAACACGGCGCGAGTGATGTTCCAGGGCGGATACAGCACGATGGCGGCCGCCGTCGGCAACTCCGTGCACACCCTCCTCGCCCACCCGGGAACCCTGGGCCGGATGCAGGACCCGGCGCTGCTGGCCACGGGGGTGGACGAGCTGGTGCGCTTCGACGGGCCGGTGCAGGGCACCACCCGTACAGCGGTGCGCTCGTGCCGGATCGGCGGCGTCGACATCACCCCGGGGCAGAAGGTCGTCCCCCTGTTCGCGGCGGCCAACCGCGACCCGGCCGCCTTCACGCAGGCCGACGAGCTGGTGCTGGACCGCACCCCGAACCGCCACCTCGGCTACGGCTGGGGGCCGCACTCCTGCATCGGCACGACCGTCGCCCAGGCAGGGCTGCGCGCTCTGGTCACGACCCTGAACGACCACCCCGCCCACCTGGCCGCTGCCGGCGAGGGCGTACGGCGCCGCACGGCGACCATGCGGGCCTTCGACACCCTGCCCGCCGCCCTTCTCCCCTGATCCCGTCCGCCCCGGTGCCGCACACAGCTCGGCCGGGTGCCCGCCCACGTCTTGAAGGAGTCCGCTGTGCGCATCCTCATCGGCAACCACATCGATCCGTCCATCCGCGAACGCGGCGACATGCGGGCCTGGACGCAACGCGCGTTGTGGTTCGCCCGCCCCGGTGACCTGCTCGTCCTGTCCTGCGAACCGGACGCGGCATTCGTCGACTACGCACTGGCCCACACCGGCGTGAAGCGCGAGGAATTGACCGTGCTGGCCGCCCCGGCCGGAGCCTGGGGCGAGAAGCTGCTCGATCCCGCCTCCCTGACCGCGCCAGCGTTCGTCGAACAGGTACGGGCCGCGCTCGGCCCGACCGGGGCCGGCGCGGTCAGCGAGGTGTTCGCTCTGTGGCCGTCAGCCGCCGTGGCGCGGCTCGCCGACGCCCTGGGCGTGCCCGATTGCTTCCCCGGCGCGGCCTTCTTCGGGCAGGGCGGTGGGGAGATCGGGAACAACAAAGCGAACTTCCGGGCCCTGGCGGCGGCGGCCGGGGTGCCGATCCTGCCGGGCCGCATCTGCCGCAGCCTCGCCGAAGCGACCGAAGCGACCGGCGTGCTACTGAAGGACTCCGGGTCTGGGGCCGTCGTGGTCAAGCAGGCCCACAACGGCGCCGGGGTCGGAAACCAGCTGCTCGTACGCGAGCCGGAGATGGCCGTGGACCATGTCGGGGCCCGGCACCTGCACCACCTGGCCCCGGGCCCGGACGGCATCGCCGCGTACTGGGCAGAGCGGTGGCCGTGGGCAAGCGGGGAAGGCCGGTGGCCGGTCGTCATCGAGGAGTTCGCGCCCGGCGCCGATGCGGTGTACTCCGAGCACTACGCCTCCGGCGCGGGCACCCGGGCCACCGAGACGGGCCGCCTGCTGTACGTCGGACGGCGCCTGAGCCACCAGGTCGTGCCGCTGGACGGCGTCACCGAGCCGGTGCGGGCGGCGCTGCTGGACGGCGGCGCCCGGCTGGCCGAGGCGTACCGGGCACTCGGCTACCGCGGGCACCTGAGCGCGGATGCCCTGGTCCTGCCCGACGGGAGTGCGGTGTTCACCGAGGTCAACGCCCAGGTCTCCGGGTCCTTGCACATCTACCAGTCGATCGCCCACGGCATCGTCGACGTCACGGCCGACCCGGTCCGGCAGGTGGTCGAGTACCACGTCCCGCCCACCTGGGCGGTGCCCTCCTTCACGGCCTTCCTGGCCGCGCTCGACGAGCTGGGCCTGACGTACGACCCGGCCACCCGGACCGGGGTCATCGTGTCGATGCCCGCCATCCCCCTCGCCCCCGGGGAGCCGGTGCAGTTCGTGTTCTGCATCGCCTACGACCCCGCCGAGGGCCACGAGGGCGTCTTCGGCCGGCTCGACGCGCGGTTCGCGAGCGTGCCCGCCTGCACCTACGACGCCAGCCAGCACATCGGCACCGGCGCCGTGTCCTTTTCCTCCTGACCGGGAGCCCCACCCATGACCACCACCTCGCTCACCGAGGCCGCCCAACTCTCCCCCGTCTTCGACTCCGGCCGGCTCGCCGCCGAGCTCGCGGCCGTCACCGCCCACACCTGGAACGTCCAGCGCACCCACACCTACGGCGGGCAGACCGGCTCGGCGGCCGCGATCGACTGGCGGGTCCTGCCCCTGCGCAGTCTCGGCGGCGACCCGGAGCGCACCGACCCCGGCGGCCCCGGTCCGCAGCCGTTCGAGGTGACGCGCTGGCTCGGTCAGCTGCCCTACCTCTCGGAGATCCTGGACTTGGTCCCGGCCCCGCTGAACGCGGTACGGCTGATGGCACTGGGCCCCGGTGCCATCTCGACGGCGCACCGCGACCCCAAGTACCGCCTGGACCGGGGCATCGTGCGCCTGCACATTCCGGTCGTCACCGACCCCGGCGCCGTGCTCATCCTGGACGGCGTCGAACACTGCTGGCAGCCGGGCACCTGCTGGTACGGCGACTTCTCCCGCGAACACCTGGTCCGCAATACCAGCCAGACGGTGACCCGGGTCCACGTCGTGATCGACGCACTTCTCACCGCCGCCCTCGCCGCATGGTTCCCGGGCTCCTGGCAGGAGCGGTTGACCCATGGTGAGGTTCTGTTCAACCGCACCGCCCCGGCCGGGACTCCTGCCTGGCCTGCCGGACTGCCGTACGAGGTACTGCTGCCGTCCGGGTTCGCGGACTTCGACGCCCCCGCCCCGCTGGACGGCTCCCTCATTCCCGCCCGCATCGACCACGCCGGCGACGTTCTCGCTCTCACGGTCGCCGGGCGCACCTTCGCTCTCGTCCCGGTCGGCGGGGGCGAGTTCCGGTTCTCCGGCTGGAGCGAGCAGCGCACCCTCCAGCCGGAGAGTGACGGTGCGGGCCTGACCCTGCGGGTCCGACGGGGCCGCGGCCTCGCCGACCGGCAGGTGACCGCCGCACCCCGCACCCCCTGACCCGCCTCGCGCACCCGAGAGGATTCCCATGCCCCGTCTGAACAGTCACGACGACTTCACCCCGCTCAAGGAGGTCGTCGTCGGATCCGCCGCCAACTACGTCGGCCACGACCGCGACGTCAGCTTCGAGCTGTTCCACCATGAGAACCTGACCGGCTTCCGGTCGGACTGGGCCTATCCGCGCCTGACGAATGCGGCGGCCGGCCACCGGGAGAGCTGGACCATCAAGACCCGGTACGCCGAGGAACTGCACGAGGACGTGGAGGCCCTGGCGGTCGCCCTCGCCGGTCTCGGGGTCACCGTGCACCGGCCGCTGCCCCTGCCCCCGGAGGCGGCCCCGATCGCGGGCCTGGGCTGGGAAGCCGCACCGACCCCGGCGCTGAACATCCGCGACAACACGCTGATCGTCGGCGACGAGATCATCGAGACACCGCCCGCGATCCGTTCCCGCTACCTGGAGACCCGCCTGCTCGCCCCCGTCTTCACCGCCTACTGGCAGGACGGCGCACGGTGGACGACGATGCCCCGCCCCACCCTCACCGACACGTCGTTCGACCTGTCGTACGCGCGGGACACGGCGACCACCCTGGGCGGGCCGACCGAGGCCATCGACGACCCGCAGACGAGCCCGTACGACGTCGGCGTGGAGATGATGCTGGACGGCGCGCAGGTGCTGCGGTTGGGCCGCGACCTGGTCGTCAACATCGCTCAGGAGAACCACGCCCGGGGTGCCGAATGGCTTCAGCGGCACCTCGGCCATGATTACCGCGTCCACCGGGTGTGGCGGATGGCGGACAACCACATCGACAGCATGGTCCTCGCCCTTCGTCCCGGTGTGTTCCTGGCCCGGCACGAAGGCATCAGGGACCTGATGCCCGAGCCGCTGCGCTCGTGGCGCTACATCGTGCCGCCACAGCCGGACCCGGGCGCGTTCCCGGTCTACGACGACTACGAGGACCTGGTCCTCACCAGCCCCTACATCGACCTCAACGTCTTCTCGGTCGACGAGCGAACGGTGCTGGTCAATCAGAAGTGCACCGGCCTGGTCAAGTTGCTGGAGGCCGAGGGCTTCGACGTGGTGCCCGTACGGCACCGGCACCGGCGTCTGTTCGGGGGCGGGTTCCACTGCTTCACCCTGGACATGCACCGCACGGGCGGCTTCGAGGACTACCTGTCATGACTCTCCCAGGCGTGCTGCTGCTGGACGCGGCCGGCCCCGAGGCAGGTGCCCTCGCCACGGCGGCCGCCGCCCGGGGGCACCGGGTCCACGCCGCGACCACCGCCGCGTCGTACGCGGACTACGGGCCGCAGGTGAAGGCTCTCCTGGCCGGCAGGGTCGTCACCGACTTCACCCAGCCCGGCCGGGCCCTCGACGAGGTCGCCGCGTACGCCCGCCACCACGGTGTCGGCGCGGTGCTGACGGTCAACGAATACCTGACCGAACTTGCCGCACACCTCTGCGCCGAGCTGGCGGTGCCTGGCAACGACCCAAGCCGGGCACGGGCGGCCCGCGACAAGGCAGCCATGGCCGAGGCGTTCACGGCGGCCGGGGTGCACGCCCCTCACACGGTCCTCGCCCGGAATGACGCCGAGCTGTGGACCGCCCTGGCGGACCCGCGGGTCGGCTTCCCGTGCATCGTCAAACCGCTCTCCGCAGCGGGTTCCGCTGGTGTCACGGTGGTGACCGGCCCGGGAGGTGCGACCGAAGCCGCCGACGCCGCCCGCGCGGCGGCTGGCATGTACCAGAGCGGTGGCGACCCGCGCGTCCTGGTCCAGGCGTACGCCACCGGGACGGAGCACAGCGTCGAGTCCCTCACCCAGGACGGCACAACGACACACCTCGCCGTGACCCGCAAGCAGGTGACCGGCGGCGCGAAAAGGGTCGAGACGGGGCACAGCCTGCCCGTCTCCCTGCCCCCGGCCATAGAGGCGGCCCTGTGCCGGGAGGTAGAGGCAGCCATCGGCGCGGCCGGTATCCGCAACGGGGCCTCGCATGCCGAGGTCATCATCGGCGGAGACGGGCGGTGCACGGTCATCGAGATCGGCGCCCGTCTCGCCGCCGGACAGATCGGCGTTCTGATCCAGCATTCCTTGGGCATCGACGTGTGGGCGGCGCTGCTCGACGTCGCCTTCGGCCGCCCGCCCGCGATCACCCCGACCGCCCGCGGATACGCGACCGTGCGGTTCGTGACCAGCCCGCACGCCGGACGGCTGGCCGCCCTGAGCGGGTTCCCGAAGACGGGGCCGGGCGTGCCGTTCGTCCGCTGGCGGGCGGCGATCGGCGGCCTCGTCCACGAACCGGACGCCAATGGCCACCGGCTGGCGGCGTTCGTGGTCACCGGAACGGAAGCCGCCGAGGTCGAGGAACGAGCCGACGCGCTGCTGCGAGGCATCCGGGTCGAAGTGGACCCGCACCCCGACAACCCTCGCCCGGCCCCCGACCGCTTGACCAGGGCGAACCGATGAACGGGCCGCCCCTTCCGGAAGGACACGGTTCCCTGACCGCTGCGGCGATCACTACCGTCTGCTTCCCTGTTCCCGCCCTCCTCCTGCGCACCAACGATCCCGCCGCCCAAAGGGCGATCCGGGATTTCGCCGGCCAGCAGGCCGAGACGGCACGCTCCCTTTCCCGGGCCCTGAGCATCGCTCTGCGCTCAGCCCACGACACCCGCGCCCGGGGAGCCGTGTTCACCACAGCGTTCGGGGCGGCGGAGAACTGGAGACACAGGGCAGCGCTCGCCAGCCCGCACAGCACCGGCCGGTACAGCCCCCGCTGGGCGGACCGGTTCCGTACTTCGGTCACGGACGACAACCCCAACATCTTCCGCATCGGGGACCACGCCCGGTTCCGCGACGGCGCTGTATGGGAGCCGGCCACCCGCACCTACCAGGGAGGGAAGGAAACCCCGGCCAGCCGGACGATGCGCCAGTTCGAGGCGCTTGCCGCCGCAAGGTTTCCCCGATCACCGAGTACCGACGTGGTGTGCAACCGCGTTGTCCTGCCCGGCGGCCGTACCGCGGGCGGGACGCGGCTCCTGCGCGGCAGTGCCGCCCGCCGGGCGGCAGCCGAAATGACCGCCCGTATCTCGGCACGGGGTGGGGACGTGTCCCGCGTCGCCACCAGCGGGCACCTGATCTACATCTCCAGCGCGCCCGAGGCAGCCCGCCGGGCGATCTTCCAACAGTCCATGACCCTGCTCGCTCGGGAGCATGCCACCCCAGCCGACGCGCTGACCGCCTGGAGCCAGGCGGCATACCTCCTCTACCAGGCCCCTCGCAAGAAACGAGGTGCCGATGCGACGATCCGCACCTTCCTCGTCGCATCGGGCACACACCTGCTGCCCAGACCGCCCGTGCTCCCGCACGACATCGACCTGCGCGCCTACACCCAGACGTACGATTCGTTCGTCACCGAGTTACGGGCCGCCCAGAGCATCGCCGAAACCACTGCCGGACGGCATGCCTGATCCACCCGCTCGATTGGCTCAGGCAGCAGACGGCCAGTCAGGCCAGGTCGGAGAGCACCTCGGCCAGCGCGCCGTAGCTCTCGTGGACCGCGGCCGCCTTCCCCAGCCGGTGTCGCTCAAGCCGGATCGCGCCCAGGTGCCGGGCTTCATAGACCCTCGCTCGCCACATTCCGTCGGGCGAGCGGTCCAGAGCGCCGTAGGACTGCCAGAACGCGGTCCGCTCGTCCTCCTTGGCCGTCGCCATACGGATGGTCCAGTCGGCCGCCGGGTCACCGAACCACGTGCGGTCGAAGTCCAGCACCCCGGTGATCAACGGTTCAGGGGCCTTCGGGGCCAGCAGCGCGTTGACCGTCCACAGGTCTCCAGTCAGCAGCCTCGGCACGGCGACCTCGTCGAGCACCGTCCGGCCACGCGCGGCGACCTCGGCGGCCTTGCGCACATCGCCCGCGTCCAGACCGACACCCTCCAGATCTGCGGCGATCTCCTCCAGCGACGCGATCACCGCCTCACCCCACGACCCGTACCCCGGACCGCCGACGGGCCCGAAGTGCGGACCGCGCACACCGTGCACGGAGCGGGCAACGGCGCCCATCTGACGGAAGAACACCGGCCACGCCGTACGCGGATACGCGCCCAGGTGCTCCGGGGCCGGGACGCCGTCAAGGTGGGTCTGGATCATCCAGTCCCGGCCGATCACCTCGTGTGACCAGTCCGCGACAAGCACCTGCGGCATCAGCGGCGCGATGACCGCCAGCCACGGCAGGCTCACGAACTCGTTCCGCATCATGTGCCGTTCGCTGCGGAACTGCCGTTCCTCCTCCGGCGCGACCCGCAAGACCACCGGCTGCTCCCGACCGGCCAGATCCACGCGGTAGACGTTGTTGTACATCCCCGTGCCCAACTCAACCGCGGACACCGGCGTGGCGGCGCCTCCGAAGGCCCGTCGGCAGATCTCCCCGATCTCCTTCTCGGTCAGTGACTGCTGGAACGCCTCCGAGGCACGCTCAACCGGCTGGAAGTCCATGCGGATCAGGATGCCCCCTCGGCCAGCGACACGCCTGACGAACGCGCTACACCCCCTCCTCATGCTTGGCCAGACCCTCCCCGAGCCCGGCGCCTCATCCCGGTCAACGATCCACCGCCGCGGCACCCGCAGATGTCCGGTGGCAGCCCCGTTCGGGCGCCTTCTGCCAGGTCCGGCCGCCGTGCCGGGGCGGTTCCCCTGGAACGGCCCGAGGCGGCCGAGCCCCTGGCCGTCGCCGAAGGGCTGTTGACGTTCGAGAGCCGCAGCTGGAAGGCTGTGCCCGCCTCCCTCACCCAGCTCCTCACCTGGGCGTTCGCCAGCAGGATCGTCCCGCACAGTCCGCGGACCCCGACGCAATACCCGCAGCGGCCGCTCGCCAAGGTGTGGACCGCGCCGCAGTACATCACTGCCGAGGACACCCGCCTCGTCGGGGAAGAACGCCGACAGCGCGAGTACGAGACCCGCATGGCCGCGCTACGAGCGGCCCAGGAGAAGAAGCGGGACGAGATCCGGGCCAAGAACGCCATCTCCCGCGCGAAGGCCCTGGCCGAGGCCACGGAGGCCGAGCAAGCCGCCCGCGCCGGCCGGACCGGGAGACTGAGGGAGGTCGCCATCCGCTTCCGCCCCGGCATCGACCGGGCCCTGGCCGAACTCGCCGACGACCACGGCGTCACCGCGACCATGGGCTTCAGCACCGGCAGCCCCCGCTACGCCGGCGGCGTACCCCTCGTCGACGAGAACGGCGTCACCGCCGCCGTCTTCGACCCCGACCCCGGGCGGGTCCGCGGCCACGCCTTCCGGCTCCTGGCCGGCCTCCTCCTGATCTTCCCCAGCCAGATCAGCCAACGGCGCTTCGAGAAAGCCACGAAGCGCGCCAAGCACAAGCCGATCGACGGCTACCAGACCGACTTCGTCGACGCCCCGCCCTCCGGACCCGCCCGATCCCGCCCGCGCATCTCGTCGAGCGCGCACACCTGCACCTGCACGACCCCACAGCTCGTCGCGAGAATCCAGAACGCTGAGTACCCGCCGAGCCCAGCGATCAGATGGCCCCGCTGCCGCCCTCTTCCGGCCCAGTGCCGTGCGTGCGGCGGCAAGTACGAGAAGCCGTGGCGCCGGACCGGCAGCACACTCATCAGCCGGACAAGCCGCCCAGAGAAGTGAAAACCCGCCCAGGAAGCTATTGGCGGGTTACTTGTCACCTGGTTCGCCGCTCGTTAACAGCACCCCAAGTAGGAACGGCTCAAAGTATGAATGGTTCCTACTTTACCGCCCAGGCCTTGGTCCGCCGACGCGCCTCTCCCCGGCGTACTCCTCCCCGACGCCTCCCGCACCTTGTCCTCCCTGACACCTTCCGTGCCTTCTGCGACGATGCGAAGAACAGGGCCGGATGACCAGGAAAGGACCACTATGTGCGGAATCGTGGGTTACGTCGGTGGGCGGTCGGCGCAGGACGTCGTCGTCGCGGGCCTCAAGCGGCTGGAGTACCGGGGGTACGACTCCGCCGGGGTCGCGATCCTCGCCGACGGGGGGCTGGCCGCCGCCAAGAGGGCCGGGAAGCTCGTCAACCTGGAGAAGGTGCTGGCCGAGCGGCCGCTGCCGGCCGGCGGCGCCGGGATCGGGCACACCCGGTGGGCCACCCACGGCGGCCCCACCGACGCCAACGCCCACCCGCACCTCGACAACGCCGGACGGGTGGCCGTCGTCCACAACGGGATCATCGAGAACTTCGCCGCCCTGCGGGCCGAACTCGGCGGCCGTGGTCACGACCTCCTCTCCGAGACCGACACCGAGGCCGTCGCCCATCTCCTCGCCGAGGCGTACGCGCAGAGCGGCGAGCCGGCGGAGGCGATGCGCCAGGTCTGCCGGCGCCTCGAAGGGGCGTTCACCCTCGTCGCCGTGTTCGCGGACGCGCCCGACGTGGTGGTCGGGGCCCGGCGGAACTCGCCGCTCGTCGTCGGGGTGGGGGACGGGGAGGCCTTTCTCGCCTCCGACGTCGCCGCGTTCATCGCCCACACCCGCTCCGCGATCGAGCTCGGCCAGGACCAGGTCGTCGAGCTGCGGCGGGAGGGGGTCGTCGTCACCGGGTTCGACGGGGAGCCCGCCGAGGTGCGCGCGTACCACGTGGACTGGGACGCCTCCGCCGCCGAGAAGGGCGGCTACGCCTCCTTCATGCTCAAGGAGATCGCCGAACAGCCCAAGGCCGTCACCGACACCCTCCTCGGCCGGATCGATCCCGAGGGCACCCTCCACCTCGACGAGGTGCGGATCACGCGCGGGGAGCTGCGCGAGGTCGACAAGGTCGTCATCGTCGCCTGCGGGACCGCGTTCCACGCCGGGATGATCGCCAAGTACGCCATCGAGCACTGGACCCGCATCCCCTGCGAGACCGAGCTGGCCAGCGAGTTCCGCTACCGCGACCCGATCCTGGACCCGCACACCCTCGTCATCGCCATCTCGCAGTCCGGCGAGACGATGGACACCCTGATGGCGCTGCGGCACGCCCGCGAGCAGGGCGCGAAGGTCCTCGCCATCTGCAACACCAACGGCTCGACCATCCCGCGCGAGTCCGACGCCGTGCTCTACACACACGCCGGTCCCGAGGTCGCCGTCGCCTCCACCAAGGCCTTCCTGACCCAGCTCGTCGCCTGCTACCTCGTGGCCCTGTATCTGGGCCAGGTCCGGGGGACCAAGTGGGGCGACGAGATCCGTACCGTCATCCGTCAGCTCTCCGAGATCTCCGTCTCCGTCGACCGGGTGCTGGAGACCATGGAACCGGTGCGGGAGCTGGCGAGGTCGCTGGCCGCGCACGACACCGTGCTCTTCCTCGGCCGGCACGTCGGCTACCCGGTCGCGCTGGAGGGCGCCCTGAAGCTCAAGGAACTCGCGTACATGCACGCCGAGGGGTTCGCCGCCGGGGAGCTCAAGCACGGTCCCATCGCGCTGATCGAGGACGGTCTGCCGGTGGTCGTCGTGGTGCCGTCACCGGCCGGACGCTCCGTGCTGCACGGCAAGATCGTGTCGAACATCCAGGAGATCCGGGCCCGCGGCGCCCTCACCGTCGTCATCGCCGAGGAGGGCGACGAGGAGGTCGTTCCGTACGCCGACCACCTCATCCGGATCCCCGCAACGCCTACGCTGCTTCAGCCGCTGGTCGCGACCGTGCCGTTGCAGGTCTTCGCCTGCGAGCTGGCGACGGCCCGCGGCAACGAGGTGGACCAGCCGCGCAACCTGGCGAAGTCCGTCACCGTGGAGTGAGCCGTGAGCGAGCAGTGAGGGTGTGTACGTGATCATCGGGGTCGGGATCGATGTGGCGGAGATCGAGCGGTTCGACGCGGCGCTGGAGCGCACGCCGCAGTTGGCCCAACGGCTCTTCGTCGAGAGCGAGTTGCTGCTTCCCAGCGGTGAGCGGCGCGGGATCGCCTCGCTGGCCGCCCGGTTCGCCGCCAAGGAGGCCCTGGCCAAGTCGCTCGGCGCGCCCGCCGGGCTGCTGTGGACGGACGCCGAGGTGTACGTGGAGGAGAGCGGGCAGCCCAGGCTGCGGGTCCGGGGCACCGTCGCCGCGCGGGCGGCGGCGCTGGGTGTGCGGCAGTGGCACGTGTCGCTGAGTCATGACGCGGGGGTGGCCTCGGCGGTGGTGATCGCGGAGGGGTAGGGCGGCGGATCCTTGCGTACGTTGGATCCATGCGTACCGCTTACAGCGTCTCCACCGTGCGGGCGGCCGAACAGGCCCTGATGGCGCGGCTCCCCGAGGGCGCGCTCATGCAGCGCGCCGCCGCCGGACTCGCGGCCGCCTGCGCCGACCTTCTGCGGCGCGGCGGCCGCGTCTACGGTTCCCGGGTCGTCCTCCTCGTCGGCAGCGGCGACAACGGCGGCGACGCGCTGTACGCGGGAGCCAGGCTGGCGCGGCGCGGCGCGGGCGTCGTGGCCGTGCGGGTGTCACCCGGCCGGGCCCACGAGCGCGGCACCGCGGCCCTGCTGGCGGCCGGCGGACGGGTGATGGACGGGGGCGACGTCGCCCCGCACCGCGACTGGGGCGGGCACATCGACCTCGTGGTGGACGGCATCACCGGGATCGGCGGGCGCGGCGGACTGCGGCCGGACGCCGCCGCCCTGGTCGCCCACTACGCGGCGCACGGGATCCCCGTCCTCGCCGTCGATCTGCCGAGCGGTGTCGAGGCGGACAGCGGCGAGGTGCGGGGGGCGGCCGTGCGGGCCGACGCCACCGTCACCTTCGGCGCGTACAAACCCGGGCTGCTCGTCGACCCGGCGGCCGGACTGGCCGGGGCCCTGCACCTCGTCGACATCGGACTCGGCGCGGAACTGCCCGAGGTGCCCGACCTGGAGGCGCTCCAGTACGCGGACGTCGCCGCCCTGCTGCCCCTGCCCGCCGCGGAGAGCGACAAGTACCGGCGCGGTGTGGTCGGCATCGTCGCCGGATCGGCGCGCTACCCGGGAGCCGCGGTGCTGGCCGTCTCCGGCGCGCTGCGCGGCGGGGCGGGGGCCGTGCGCTACGTCGGGCCGGGCGGGGACGCGGTGATCGCGCGGCATCCGGAGACGCTGGTCCACACGGGCCCGCCGTCGAAGGCCGGGCGCGTACAGGCGTGGGTGGTCGGGCCGGGGCTCGGCGACGGCACGGACGCCGTCGGGGCGGTCTCCGACGTGCTGGCCACGGACGTCCCCGTACTCGTCGACGCGGACGGGCTGCGGCTGCTGGACGCCGACGTCGTACGGGCCCGCACCGCGCCCACCGTCCTCACCCCGCACGCCGGGGAGGCCGCGGCGCTGCTCGGCGTTCCGCGCGAGGAGGTCGAGGCGGGGCGGCTCGCCGCCGTACGCGAACTCGCCGCCCGGTTCCGTGCCACGGTCCTGCTCAAGGGGTCGACGACCCTGATCGCCACCGACACCCCGCACACCCCCGTGCGGGTCAACCCGACAGGCACCTCCTGGCTGGCCACCGCGGGCAGCGGCGACGTGCTCTCCGGGCTGACCGGCTCGCTGCTGGCCGCGGGCCTCGCCCCGCGCGACGCCGCGTCCGTCGGCGCCCACCTCCACGGCCTGGCCGCCAGGCACGCGTCGGACGGTTCCCCGGTCGCCGCGCAGGACGTCGCCGAGGCCGTCCCGGCGGCGTGGCGGGACGTCCGGGCCTGAGCGATGCTGAGGGCTGTCCCGTTGGGAGCGGCGAGAGGGGAATGCCAGTGACCGCCAGCAGCGAACTGCGCGTACGCAGGGTGTACGACCCCCAGGAGGACGGCGACGGCACCCGCGTCCTCGTCGACCGGCTGTGGCCGCGCGGCGTCTCCAAGGACCGGGCCGCGATCGACCGCTGGCTCAAGGACGTCACCCCGTCGGACGAACTGCGCTCCTGGTACCACGAGGACCGTTCCGGGGCCCGGTACGACGCCTTCGTGGACCGCTACCGCGCCGAGCTCGCCGACCCCGTGCACACGGCGGCCGTGGACGCCCTGACGGCGCTCGTCCGGGAGGGCGGTCCGGTGACACTGGTCACGGCGGTCAAGGACGTTCCGCACAGCCACGTCCCGGTCCTTGTCGACCATGTGGAACACGAGTTGCGCCACCACTGACGTGCGCGTCCGCCCGCGCCCCGCGCCCTGCCCCGGCCGCCGACCGGGGGCCCCGCCGTACGCCAGTGAGACACTGGGCGCGATGAACGAGACAGCGTCCTTGAGAGCCCGTGCCGAGATCGACCTCGCCGCACTCCGCGCCAATGTGCGCGTGCTGCGGGACCGGGCGTCCGGGGCGCAACTCATGGCCGTGGTCAAATCCGACGCCTACGGGCACGGCGCGGAGCGCTGCGCCCGCGCCGCGCTCGAAGCCGGCGCGACCTGGCTGGGCACCGCCACCCCGCACGAGGCGCTGGCCCTGCGCGCGGCCGGTGTCGGAGGCCGGGTGATGTGCTGGCTGTGGACGCCGGGCGGGCCCTGGCGCGAGGCGATCGAGGCCGACATCGACGTGTCGGTGAGCGGCCTGTGGGCCCTGCGTGAGGTCACCGCGGCGGCGACGGAGGCGGGCCGGCCCGCCAGGGTCCAGCTGAAGGCCGACACCGGCCTCGGCCGCAACGGCTGCCAGCCCGCCGACTGGCCCGCGCTGGTCGCCGCCGCCCGTACGGCCGAGCAGGCGGGCACCCTCCGCGTCACCGGCCTCTGGTCGCACTTCGCCTGCGCGGACGAGCCGGGGCACCCCTCCATCACCGCGCAGCTCGACACGTTCCGCGACATGGTGGCGTACGCGGAGAAGGCCGGAGTCGAGCCCGAGGTGCGGCACATCGCGAACTCCCCGGCGACGCTGACGGTCCCCGAGTCGCACTTCGACCTGGTGCGGACCGGGATCGCCATGTACGGCATCTCGCCCAGCCCCGAGCTCGGCACCCCGGCGGACTTCGGACTGCGTCCGGTGATGACGCTCGCCGCCTCCCTCGCCCTGGTCAAGCGGGTGCCGGCCGGTCACGGCATCAGCTACGGGCACCACTACACGACGGTCGCCGATTCCACGCTCGGCCTGGTTCCGCTGGGGTACGCGGACGGCATCCCGCGCCATGCGTCGGGCCGCGGCCCGGTCCTGGTCGGCGGTGTCCGGCGGACGATCGCGGGCCGGGTGGCGATGGACCAGTTCGTCGTCGACCTCCACGGGGACGAGCCCGCGGTGGGCAGCGACGCCGTGCTGTTCGGCCCGGGGGACCGGGGCGAGCCGAGCGCGGAGGACTGGGCGCAGGCGGCCGGCACGATCGCGTACGAGATCGTCACCCGCATCAGCGGCAGAGTGCCGCGCGTCTACCGGGACGACGAAACGCCGGAGGGCCCCTCGGCCGGGTCCTGACCGAACAGGCGCCCCTGACCAGGCACGATCTGAGACACCGGGGGCGGCCGGAGGAGATCGCGGGAGACCGGGGACGGCCGTCGGACCCGACCCGACGGACACGACACGACCGACGAGGAGCGCGGCACGGTGAGCGAGATCAGCGCGGGGGACGCGGTGGTGACGGCCGCTTCGGCGGCCGGCTGGCGCCGGGCGGGGATCGCCGGGGCCGCCATAGGCGTGATCGCGGCGGGCGCGGCGGCCGGGGTCGCGGTCGAGCGGCTGACGGTCGGCCGGGGGACGCGCAAGCGGGCCAGGCTGGCCCTGGACGCCACCGGACCGTACGGCTCGCTGCGCGGGCTGCCGGGCCGGGCGACAGCGGACGACGGCACCGAGCTGTACTACGAGATCGACGAGGCCGAGCCGGGCGGCGGCGGTGGTACGGGCGGCGCACCCGCCCCCGGTGCGGCCGCCGCCGGTCCCCGCAGGCGCCGTCTCTTCGGGCGCAAGGCCCCCGCCCCGGTGACGGTCGTCTTCAGTCACGGGTACTGCCTCAGCCAGGACTCCTGGCACTTCCAGCGGGCGGCCCTGCGCGGCATCGTGCGCACCGTCCACTGGGACCAGCGCAGCCACGGCCGCTCCGAGCGCGGCCGGGCGCAGGCGCAGGGTGTCCACGTCGGCATCGACCAGCTCGGCCGCGACCTCAAGGCCGTGATCGACGCAGCGGCCCCGGAGGGGCCCGTGGTGCTGGTGGGGCACTCCATGGGCGGCATGACGATCATGGCGCTGGCCGACCAGTACCCGGCCCTGATGCGGGACCGGGTCGCCGCCGTCGCCTTCGTGGGCACGTCGAGCGGGAAGCTCGGCGAGGTCAGCTTCGGGCTGCCGGTGGCGGGTGTGAACGCGGTACGGCGGGTGCTGCCCGGTGTGCTGAAGGCGCTCGGCTCGCAGGCGGAGCTGGTGGAACGGGGGAGGCGGGCGACCGCGGACCTGTTCGCCGGCCTGATCAAGCGGTACTCGTTCGGCTCACGGGATGTGGACCCGGCGGTCGAGCGGTTCGCCGAACGGCTCATCGAGTCCACGCCCATCGATGTCGTCGCGGAGTTCTACCCGGCCTTCGCCGAGCACGACAAGAGCAACGCGCTGCCGCTGTTCCGGGACGTCCCGGTGCTGGTCCTGGCGGGCGACAAGGACCTGGTGACGCCCAGCTCGCACAGCGAGGCGATCGCCGACCAGCTGCCCGACGCGGAACTCGTGATCGTCCCGGACGCCGGTCACCTGGTGATGCTGGAGCACCCGGAGACGGTGACGGACCGGCTGGCGGACCTGCTGGTGCGGGCCGGCGCGGTGCCGGAATCCTCTAACGTTGGCGGGCATGGAAGCACCGCACAGCAGCCCGGCGGCTGAGCCCGCCGGATCCCCCGCGCACGACACCGTCACGGTGACGCTGGCCGTCGAATCACCCGAACAGATGCAGGCCCTGGGCCGCCGGATCTCCGGCGTCCTGCGCCCCGGCGACCTGGTGATGCTCACCGGCGAACTCGGCGCGGGGAAGACGACCCTGACCCGCGGTCTCGGCGAGGGCCTGGGGGTGCGCGGCGCCGTCACGTCCCCCACCTTCGTGATCGCCCGCGTCCACCCCCCGCTCGGTGACGGCCCCGCGCTGGTCCATGTCGACGCGTACCGCCTGGGCGGCGGGCTCGACGAGATGGAGGACCTGGACCTCGACGTCTCGCTGCCCGACTCGGTGGTCGTCGTCGAGTGGGGCGACGGCAAGGTGGAGGAGCTTTCCGAGGACCGGCTCCAGGTGCTGATCGACCGCGCGGTCGGCGACACGGACGACGAGCGGCGCGAGGTCAGGCTCGTGGGCGTCGGCACGCGGTGGGCGGGGCTGCGGAACGACTCCTGGGACCCGTGGGACGTCGCCGGCGCCTGAGGCGAGCCCGCCCCGGCCCGTTTCCGACATGGTGTCGGTAAATTGTTGCGCGGGGCGGTGCGGCCGTGGTGACATGGAGGGCGAGAGCAGGTTAGGTCTGCCTAACCGTGCCTTCCATCGGAGCCCGAGGAGGCGTCCATGCCGACATCCGAGCGTGACGTGCAGCCGCCGCGGGCGGTATCGATGAGAGAGCTGCTGGCCGCGGGGGCGGCGGCCGACGCGGTCTCCACCCCACCGCCGAGCCCGAGCGCGCGACCGCAGGTCGCGGCACCCGTGCCGCGCGAGGGCGCCGGAGCGGACACGAAGCGGCCCTGAGCAGCCGCGCGGACGCGTCGGGTGGGGCCTCTCGCGCGACGCGTCCGGAGGCGGGTCTTTGGTCCGGATCGCGGCCGGAGCGTCGGAGCCGGGGCGAGGGCCGGAGCGGCGAGGGCTGGAGCGCGGCCGGCGCCGGCGCAGGGGCCGGACCACGTTCGGCCCGTGCAGCAGGCGCGCGGGCGCGGGGCCCGCGTGACGGATGCCCGCGCCCAGGTCCTCCGGCTAGGGGACGACGTTGACCTTCACGCCCACCGTGGCGAACGTCCACACCGCGTTGCCGTCCGCGCGGGACATGCGTACGCCGCCCGCCTTCAGGTTGGGGTCCGGGCTCTCCATCGAGCCGTCCTGCGCGGCGCTGAAGCCGATGGCCACGTCGTCGGCCGTCGCGAACCGCACCACGTGCTCGATCGGCACCCCGTCGGAGCCCGTGACGCTGCCGGAGCGCGAGCTCACCCGGTAGGTGCCCGGCAGCGGGCTCACCGCGCTCGGCATCACCTTGAAGGTCCGGGACGACTTGTTCTGCGCGTCCACCAGCCACACCCGGCGGTCACCCAGCGCGTACACCACGCGCACGCCCGTGCCGGACGCGGCGGGAACCGCGAGCACGTCCTTCTTCGGCTTCGGCTCGGCGGGCTCGTTCTTCGCCGGTGCGCTGGCGGACGCCTTCGGCGTGGCGGCGGTGCTGTCGGGGGCGTTCGCCGATGCCTGGTAGGCCAGGACGCCGACCACGACCACGGCTGCGGCGGTGAGCGCGGCCACCATTCCCGAGCTGCCCCTAGCCACCGTTCGCGCCTCTTTCGCCGTTGCGGTCCGTCGTATGTCGTACAAGCGTTTACACGTACTCCGCGTATACCCGGTGACGGTAGCACCGGAGCACCCCCGCACCGGGACGCCGTACGGGGAGCGGTGCCGCCCCCGGCGGAGCCGTAGGCTGTTTGCGTGCTCTTGCTCGCTATGGATACCGCCACCCCCGCCGTCACCGTCGCCCTGCACGACGGGACCCGCGTCGTCGCCGAGTCCGGTCAGGTCGACGCCCGAAGGCACGGGGAGCTGCTGCTGCCCGCCGTCGACCGGGTCCTCGCCGAAGCCGGTGTGAAACTCGACGCGGTGACGGAGGTGGCCGTGGGCGTCGGCCCCGGCCCGTACACCGGGCTGCGGGTCGGCCTTGTGACGGCCGCGACGTTCGGCTCGGCGCTGTCCGTGCCGGTGCACGGGCTGTGCACCCTGGACGCCCTCGCGTACGCCGCGGGGCAGGCCGGGACGGAGGGGCCGTTCGCCGTCGCCACGGACGCCCGCCGCAAGGAGGTGTACTGGGCGCGGTACGAGGACCCCCGCACCCGGACCGGTGAACCCGCCGTCGACCGGCCCGCCGACATCGCCGAGCGGCTCGCGGGCCTCCCCGTCGCCGGGGCGGGCGCGGTGCTCTACCCCGACGCGTTCCCCGTCGCGCGCGGCCCCGAGCACGTCGCCGCCGGCGCGCTGGCCTCCCTCGCCGCCGAACGCCTCGCCTCCGGCGGCGAGCTGCTGCCGCCGCAGCCGCTCTACCTGCGCAGGCCCGACGCGCAGGTCCCGAAGAACTACAAGGTGGTCACCCCGAAGTGACCGCCACGACCGCAGTGCTGCGCGAGATGCGCTGGTGGGACATCGACCCGGTGCTCGACCTGGAGCACGAGCTGTTCCCGGACGACGCCTGGTCGGCCGGGATGTTCTGGTCCGAGCTGGCGCACGCCCGCGGACCGCGCGCCACCCGCCGCTATGTGGTCGCCGAGGACCCGGTGACCGGCCGGATCGTCGGATACGCGGGCCTCGCCGCGGCCGGCGACCTCGCGGACGTACAGACGATCGCCGTCTCCCGGAGCCAGTGGGGCGGCGGACTCGGCTCCGAGCTCCTGAGCGACCTGCTGAAGCACGCCACGGCCTTCGAGTGCGCCGAGGTGCTGCTGGAGGTACGCGTCGACAACACCCGGGCGCAGAAGCTGTACGAGCGCTTCGGCTTCGAACCGATCGGCTTCCGCCGGGGCTACTACCAGCCCGGAAACATCGACGCACTCGTCATGCGCCTCCATGTACACGAGGACGTACACGAGGACGTACCGGGGCATGTACACGTACAGGAAACAGAGACTGACTGATGGCTGACGAACCGCTCGTACTCGGCATCGAGACCTCCTGCGACGAGACCGGCGTCGGCATCGTCCGGGGGACGACGCTGCTCGCCGACGCCGTCGCGTCCAGCGTCGACACGCACGCCCGCTTCGGCGGCGTCGTCCCCGAGATCGCCTCCCGCGCGCATCTGGAGGCGATGGTCCCCACGATCGAGCGCGCCCTGAAGGAGGCCGGTGTCACCGGCCGCGACCTCGACGGCATCTCCGTCACCGCGGGTCCCGGCCTCGCCGGCGCGCTGCTCGTGGGTGTCTCGGCGGCGAAGGCCTACGCGTACGCGCTGAACAAGCCGCTGTACGGCGTGAACCACCTCGCCTCGCACATCTGCGTCGACCAGCTGGAGCACGGCCCGCTGCCCGAGCCGACGATGGCACTGCTGGTCAGCGGCGGGCACTCCTCGCTGCTGCTGGCGCCCGACATCACCAACGACGTGCGGCCGCTCGGCGCGACCATCGACGACGCCGCCGGCGAGGCCTTCGACAAGATCGCCCGGGTGCTCCAGCTCGGCTTCCCCGGCGGCCCGGTCATCGACCGCCTGGCGAGGGAGGGCGACCCGAAGGCCATCGCGTTCCCGCGCGGTCTGACCGGCTCGCGCGACCCCGCGTACGACTTCTCCTTCTCCGGCCTGAAGACCTCCGTGGCCCGCTGGATCGAGGCGAAGCGCGCGGCCGGCGAGGAGGTGCCGGTACGGGACGTCGCGGCGTCCTTCCAGGAGGCCGTGGTCGATGTGCTCACCCGGAAGGCCGTCCGCGCCTGCAAGGACGAGGGCGTCGACCACCTGATGATCGGCGGCGGTGTCGCGGCCAACTCACGGCTGCGGGCGCTCGCCCAGGAGCGCTGCGAGCGGGCCGGGATCCGGCTGCGCGTGCCCCGGCCCGGACTGTGCACCGACAACGGGGCGATGGTCGCCGCGCTGGGCGCGGAGATGGTGGCCCGCAACCGGCCCTCCTCCGACCTGGAGCTGTCGGCCGACTCCTCGCTGCCCGTCACCGAGCCCCACGTACCGGGCGCCGACCACGTCCACACGCACGACCATGTGCACGAGATCAGCAAGGACAACCTGTACTCATGAGCGGCACCACCGTCGCGCTGATGTGGGAGGCGCGGGCCACCGAGGGCCGGGGCGCGGAACTGCTGGAATGGGCCCGCGCCCGCGCGGGCGAGCTGGCGCGGCCCCCGCTGCGCAGCGAACTGCTGTGCGCCCCCCAGGACCGTGTCCTGGTCATGACCTGGTGGCAGGGCGGCTACGGCGACGAGCTGCCGGAGCTGCCCGAGCCGGACGCGGCCCTCGTCACCCGGCCGGTGCACCGCTGGCGGTTCGAGTCGCTGGGGCCGGCCGACCGCTGAGGTTCCCGGCCCTCGCGCCGAGGGGTCCGGCCGCCGGTCTCGTCCTGGTCGACGCCCTGGCCGCAGGCCCGGCGCTCAAGGGCTGCCACTTGCCGCCGAGCGTCCGCGGGGATCTGCTGGAGCGGATGGGGCGTACGGACGAGGCACGCGCCGAGTTCGTACGGGCTGCGGCGCTGACCCGCAACGAGCGGGAACGGGAGCTGCTCCTGGGCCGGGCCGGCCGATGAGTTCCGGGCCTGCCACCGGTCTGCCCCGCACGGCATTCCGCACCACCGAGTGAGGAGAGGACCATGCAGAAGGTCACCACGTTCCTGTGGTTCGACAACAACCAGGCCGAGGCGGCGGCGGACCACTACATCTCCGTCATCGGCGGCGATTCGCGCGTCCTGGACGTGACCCGCTGGACCGCGGCGTCACCGGGCGACGAGGGCGCGGTGATGACGGTCCGCTTCCAGCTGGAGGGCGCCGAGTACATCGCGTTCAACGGCGGCCCCGAGTTCCCCTTCAGCGAGGCCGTCTCCCTCTCCGTCGAATGCGACTCGCAGGAGGAGGCGGACCGGCTGTGGGGCGAGCTCACGGCGGACGGCGGACAGGAGAGCCAGTGCGGCTGGCTCAAGGACAGGTTCGGCGTCTCGTGGCAGATCGTCCCGCCCGGTCTCGGTGAGGTCCTGACCGACCCGGATCCGGACAAGGCGGCCCGTGCCATGAAGGCGATGCTCGGTATGAGGCGTCTCGACATCGAGGCCCTGCGCGACGCCTGACAGGTGATCACTCGGGCACTCGGCGGTGCCCGGCGCTGGGTAGGGTCTGGCCCATGTCCCCTCGCCCAGCGCTGCCGCCGCCCCCGCCGCCCGTGGAGATACGTTCCTGGCCCGACCGGGGCGCGCTGCTCGCCGACCGGGCCTTCGTCCTCGGCGCGCTGGTGAGGACGCACCTGGGACCCGGACGGCTCGGGCTGCTGTGGCTGTGGGGCGCGCTCGGCGCACTCGGCTGGGCACTGATCGGCACGGCGTTCCTCACCTTCGAGGAGTCGTACGACGTCATCAGCGCCGCCATCGGCCTGATCATGCTGGTCATGGGCGTCTGCTGTCTGCTGACGGCCGTCATCTTCGTCGTCGTCGGTCTGCGCCGGGACCGGGTGGTACGCCGACTGCTCACCCAGTGGGGCGCGTTGGAGCGTGATCCGGCGGGCGACAGCGCGCTGCGGCTGCCCGGTGCGAGCCTGGCCTGGCTGCTGAGCTCCTTCACGCTCTGCGCGTTCGGGCTGTACGCCTGCTTCGCCGTGCCCGCGGGCGCCGTCCGAGGTGATGACACCTACGGCCTGATGGCCCTGATCATGGGCCTCGGGTTCATCGGCTGGCTCATCGGCCTGATCGGCGTCACCAAGGCCTTCTGGCACCGGCGTTGGATCCTCGGGACGCTGGCCGGTGCGGCCGCGCCCGGGCCGTTCGTCTCCTCCGGCGGCGGCGCCCACCGCTGACCCCGGCCCTATCCTTGGGGCGTACACGGGCGACTTGGGGGAGGGCGTTTCCATGGACTGGTACTGGTGGGTGCTCATCATCTTCTGGACGGGCGGTTTCGGCTGGGTGGCCGACAACGTCCGTACGGCGCTGCGCGACCGGCACGCCCGCAGGATGGAACTGCTGGAGGCGGGGAAGCAGGAGCGGCTGGCCTTGGAGGCGGCGAACCGGCCGCCCGAGCCGGTCTGCGGCTGCACGCACCACCTCGCCAAGCATGACAAGCGGGGCGGGTGCCACGAGCGGGTCGAGGTGCCGACCGCGTGGGACGAGCAGAAGAAGCCGGTGCGTTTCGAGCCGGGACGGTGCAACTGCCAGCAGTACGTGGGTCCGCAGCCGCTCTCGCAGGTGTACGCGGAGGACCTGACCGACCTCGCGTAGCGCCTGTCCGTCAGCCGAGGCCGGCCTCCGGGCCGGTCACGGGACGGCCGACCAGCATCGTCGGCACGTCCGCGACCCGGGTCAGGAAGACGGTCGCCGCGTTCGGGCCCCGGAGCTTCATCTTCCTTCGCAGTTCCTCCGGTTCGACCGCCGAGCCGCGCTTCTTGACGGTGAGGACGCCGACCTCCCGCTCCCGCAGCAGCGCCTTCAGCCGCTTCATGTTGAAGGGCAGCTGATCGGTGATCTCGTAGCCGGCGGTGTACGGGGACTCGTACAGCTCGTCGCTCGTGACGTACGCGATCATCTCGTCGAACAGCCGGCCGTGGCACCGCTCCACGATGCCGGCGACCAGATGCGCCCGGATCACGGCACCGTCCGGCTCGTACAGATAACGGCCCACCGGGCCGACCGGCGGGGCGGGCAGCGCGGCCGGAGCGGACAGGGTGGCGCCCGACGGGAGCAGGGTCGCGCGGTAGGAGCCCGCCTCGAAGCCATCGCCGAACCAGAGCACCGCCTCCTTCACATCGCCGCCGTCCGAGATCCACTCGGCCTCCGCCTGCGGCCCGATCGCCTCGTGCGGCACCCCCGGGGCGATCTTCAGCGCGGCCCTGGGTGCCTTCAGCGCGGCCTCGGTCGCCCAGGAAAGGGGCGGGGAGTACGCCTCGGGGTCGAAGATCCGGCCGCGTCCGCCCCGGCGGGCCGGGTCGACGAAGACCGCGTCGTAGGGCGAGGTGTCGATCTCCGTGACGTCGGCGCACCGCACCTCGATCAGCGCGTCCAGGCCGAGCGCGGTGGCGTTGGAGCGGGCCACCTCGGCGGTCAGCGGGTCGCGGTCCACGGCGAGGACGGAGATCCCGGCCCTGGCCAGCGCGATCGCGTCGCCGCCGATCCCGCAGCAGAGGTCGGCGACGCTGCGCACCCCGGCGTCCGCGAACCTGCGGGCGCGGTAGCCGGCCACCGAGGTGCGGGTCGCCTGCTCGACGCCGTCCGGCGTGAAGAACATCCGGTGCGCGTCCTCGGTGCCGAACTTCGCCACCGCCCGCTGCCGCAGCCGGGCCTGCCCGAGCGCCGCCGAGACGAGGGCGGCCGGGTGGCTGCGGCGCAGCCGGGTGGCGGTGGCCAGTTCGGTGGCGGGGTCGTACGACCGCAGCCCGGCCAGCAGCCCGGCGCCCTCGGGGGCGCGCAGGGCCAGGAAGGCGGCGACGGGGTCGGGGGCGTCGGACGGGCCGGTCGGGGCGAGAGCGTTCACCCGCCCCATTGTGGGCCAGTCGGCTGCGCGCCAGCCGGGCGGACCGTGCGGGGCGGGCGCTGTGTCGGCCCGGACACCCGGTACGGGGCTGGCAGGATGCGGCGCCATGCAGCCAGTACGACAAAAGGAAGAATTCGTCATGAAGTGGCGCGAACCAGGTGCGGTGTCGGGTGGGCAGAGGGGCGGGAGGCGCGGCCCCGGGCATCTGCGGCGCAGGCCGGGTTACGCGGTCCTCGCCGCACTCCTGGTCGCCGCCGTCGGCTCGGGCTGCGCGGCCGGGACCGGGGACCGGGCCGCGACCGACCCGGTACGTGAGGCGGCGGACCGGGCCGCGCCGGCAGGCGGTGCCCCGGCGGGAGCGGCGGGCTCCGCCGCCGCGCGGGCGGAGAAGGCGCGCCTCGCCCAGGCCGCACGGGCCGTCGCCGCGAAGAAGTGGGGCCTGGCGAGCACCCCGCTGACCCCGCCGGTGCCGCCCGCCGCGAAACCGCGCCTCACCACCCGCGAGGGCTTCGAGGTCGAGGGCGGCGACGCGTCGCTGCCGCCGGTCTTCACCACGGTCCCCACCAAGGAGAAGATCGTCTTCCTGACGATGGACGACGGGGACGACAAGGACCCCGAGCTGCTGCGGATGATGTCGGAGCTGAACATCCCGTACAGCGCCTTCCTCAGCGACTACCTGGTGCGCGACGACTACGCGTACTTCAAGGACGCCCAGGCCCGGGGCGTCGTCATCGGCAACCACACACTGAACCACCGCTACCTGCCCGGACTCTCCCCTGCCGAGCAGAAGCGGGAGATCTGCGACCAGCAGGACATCCTGGAGAAGCAGTACGGCGAGCGCCCCCGGCTCTTCCGGCCGCCGTACGGCAACTACAACGGCGACACCCTGCGGATCGCCAAGTCCTGCGGCGTCACGGCCGTGCCGCTCTGGGCCGCGGAGGCGTTCCCCGACCACATGGAGTGGCGGGAGGAGGACCAGGACCTGCACCCCGGCGACATCATCCTCACGCACTTCCGGGGCAAGAAGGACTGGAAGGGCAGCATGCCCGACCTGATCCGGTCCGTCATGAAGGTCGTCACGGACAAGGGATACGCGGTGGCACGGCTGGAGGACTACGTATGAGCAGGGCGCACCGGCTGCTGGCCGGACTGCTGACCGCCGGTGCGCTCCTGACCGCCACCACCGGCTGCGCGCAGTCGGTGGACCCGATCGAGCGGCTGGGCCGGAAGGCGGCGCAGCGGGTGCATCCGTCACCGAGGGCCCCCGGCGTGCGGCCCGCCGAGGTGCGCGGTGATCACGGGGCGCCGGGGGCGATGGTCGTCGTCGCCTGCGGCCGCCTGGTGGCCGGGGGAGCCAGAGTGCGGACGCCGGTGCGGTGGTGGCCGGGGCGGCCGGGGCCGCGCGACCGGGCGGTCGCCGACGCGGGGTGCCGGCGCACCTGACCTGCGGAACGGTTCGGGGGCTTGCGGCGTTCTCCCGGAACCGGCGCCGGTCCCGTGGTGGACGCCTGTCCGCCACGAGGGGCGTGAATTGGCACTCCGCTTGACCGAGTGCTAATCGCGGCCATAGTCTCAGTGTTGGCACTCCCCACTGGAGAGTGCCAGCAGTACTGTGCGACCGGCAGGTCCGGCACCCGCGACGACGGGCCCATCTGGTCGCCACCCCAAGACTGATAACCCCGTGAGATCTCCGAAGGGGGAGACCGGATCGTGTCGACCAGCACCAAGGTTGCGATCAAGCCGCTCGAGGACCGCATTGTGGTCCAGCCGCTCGACGCCGAGCAGACCACGGCCTCCGGCCTGGTCATTCCGGACACTGCCAAGGAGAAGCCCCAGGAGGGCGTCGTCCTGGCCGTGGGCCCGGGCCGCTTCGAGAACGGCGAGCGCCTTCCGCTCGACGTCAAGACCGGCGATGTCGTGCTGTACAGCAAGTACGGCGGCACCGAGGTGAAGTACAACGGCGAGGAGTACCTCGTCCTCTCGGCTCGCGACGTGCTCGCGATCATCGAGAAGTAATTCACTCAACGTTTGCTTCTGTTCTGCGCCCCTGGTCCCCTGCGAGATAACTAGCCGGGCGGCAGGGGCGCAGTTCTTGTTTTGAGAGGACAGTTCAGCTCCATGGCGAAGATCCTGAAGTTCGACGAGGACGCCCGTCGCGCCCTCGAGCGCGGCGTCAACAAGCTTGCCGACACGGTGAAGGTGACGATCGGCCCCAAGGGCCGCAACGTCGTCATCGACAAGAAGTTCGGTGCGCCCACCATCACCAACGACGGTGTCACCATCGCGCGCGAGGTCGAGCTGGACGACCCGTACGAGAACCTCGGTGCCCAGCTGGTGAAGGAGGTGGCGACCAAGACCAACGACGTAGCGGGTGACGGTACGACCACCGCCACCGTCCTGGCCCAGGCGCTCGTCCGCGAGGGTCTGCGCAACGTGGCCGCGGGCGCGTCCCCGGCCGCCCTGAAGAAGGGCATCGACGCCGCGGTCAAGGCCGTGTCCGAGGAGCTCCTCGCGACCGCCCGTCCGATCGAGGACAAGTCCGACATCGGCGCCGTGGCCGCGCTCTCCGCGCAGGACGCCCAGGTCGGCGAGCTCATCGCGGACGCGATGGACAAGGTCGGCAAGGACGGTGTCATCACCGTCGAGGAGTCCAACACCTTCGGTCTGGACCTTGAGTTCACCGAGGGCATGGCCTTCGACAAGGGCTACCTGTCCCCGTACATGGTGACCGACCAGGAGCGTATGGAGGCCGTCCTCGACGACCCGTACATCCTGGTCCACCAGGGCAAGATCGGCTCGATCCAGGAGCTGCTGCCGCTCCTGGAGAAGGTCATCCAGGCCAACGCCTCCAAGCCGCTGCTGATCATCGCCGAGGACGTCGAGGGCGAGGCCCTGTCGACCCTGCTCGTCAACAAGATCCGCGGCATCTTCAACGCCGTCGCGGTGAAGGCCCCCGGCTTCGGCGACCGCCGCAAGGCCATGCTCGGCGACATCGCCACCCTCACCGGTGCGACCGTCATCGCCGAGGAGGTCGGCCTCAAGCTCGACCAGGCCGGTCTGGACGTGCTGGGCACCGCCCGCCGCGTGACCGTCTCCAAGGACGACACCACCATCGTCGACGGTGGCGGCAAGTCCGACGAGGTCGCCGGCCGCGTCAAGCAGATCAAGGCCGAGATCGAGTCCACGGACTCCGACTGGGACCGCGAGAAGCTCCAGGAGCGCCTGGCGAAGCTGGCCGGCGGTGTCTGCGTGATCCGCGTCGGTGCGGCCACCGAGGTGGAGCTCAAGGAGAAGAAGCACCGTCTGGAGGACGCCATCTCCGCGACCCGCGCCGCGGTCGAGGAGGGCATCGTCTCCGGTGGTGGCTCCGCTCTCGTCCACGCCGTCAAGGTCCTCGAAGGCAACCTCGGCAAGACCGGCGACGAGGCCACCGGTGTCGCGGTCGTGCGCCGCGCCGCCGTCGAGCCGCTCCGCTGGATCGCCGAGAACGCGGGCCTCGAGGGCTACGTCATCACCTCGAAGGTCTCCGAGCTCGACAAGGGCCAGGGCTTCAACGCCGCGACCGGCGAGTACGGCGACCTGGTGAAGGCCGGCGTCATCGACCCGGTCAAGGTCACCCGCTCCGCGCTGGAGAACGCCGCGTCCATCGCGTCGCTGCTGCTCACGACCGAGACCCTGGTCGTCGAGAAGCCGGCCGAGGAAGAGGCCGAGGCCGGTCACGGCCACGGTCACTCGCACTAGCGTGTAGCCGCCCGCTCAAGCGGTGAGGCCCGGCACCCCCCCCAGGGGGTGCCGGGCCTCACCGCTTGAGCGGGCGGCTCACCTGACGGCCGGGCGCGGTGCGACGGGCTCACCCCCGCGCCGGGCCGCTCACTGGGGTCCGTACTTGCGGCCCGTCCTGGAGGTGACCCCGCCCAGCAGCCCGCGCGGCGTCACCTTCACCAGCCCCATCAGCGCCTTGTACCGGGGGTCCGGCACCGAGACCGACTTGCCGCGCGCCAGGTCCGCCAGGGCCGAGGCCACCAGCTTGTCGGCGTCGAGCCACATCCAGCCCGGGATGTTGCCGGTGCCCATTCCGGCCCGCTCATGGAACTCCGTCCGTACGAAGCCGGGGCAGAGCGCCATCATCCGCACCCCGGAACCGGCCAGGTCCTTCGCCGCGCCCTGGGTGAACTGCACGACCCACGCCTTGGACGCCCCGTACGTGCCGCGCGGCACGAACGCCGCCACCGAGGCCACGTTCACGACGCCGCCCCTGCCCCGCTCCTTCATGCCCGCGGCGGCAGCGGAGGTCAGCCGCAGGACCGCCTCGCAGTGCACCTTCAGCATCGCCAGCTCATCGGCCATGGGGACATCGAGAAAATGGCCCTTGTTGCCGAACCCGGCGTTGTTGACCAGCAGATCGACCGACTGCTTCCGGTCGGACAGCCGCGCCTCGACCGCGGCGATCCCGTCGTCCCGGGACAGGTCGGCCGTCAGCACCTCGGCCTCGATGCCGTGCCGGTCGTGCAGTTCGGTGGCCTGGTCCCGCAGCCGGTCGGTGTCGCGGGCCACCAGCACGAGGTTGTGCCCCTCGGCCGCGAGCCGCCGCGCGAAGGCGGCCCCGATGCCCGCGGTCGCGCCCGTAATCAGTGCAGTCGTCATACGCGGCACGTTAGTGCCCCGTGTGACCGCTGGGACGACCCGCCCGCTGTCCCGGCTCCACGACCACGAACTGCCCCTGGCCTGACGGTTCCCTCAGTGCCCGTCAGATGGACGAGGGCCGGACAGCCTCCGCGCGGCCGGGGCGCGAGCCGTCTGTCTGCCGGGGCGTCAGGACGAGGCGGGCTTCTCCTCGTACGCGCGTACCTTCCGCAGCGTCTCCGGGTGCAGTGCGTCACCGGCCGGCAGGAGCAGCGGCAGCAGTTCGCGCTGTGTCGTCACGGCCCTGAACTGCATCTCCACCGTCACTTCGTGGTCCGGGCGGTGCACGATCTCGACCGGGTCGCCGGCCCGGACGGCGCCCGGAGTGATCACCCGCAGGTACGCACCCGGGGCCGCCGCCTGCGTGAACCGCTTGACCCAGTGCGCCTCGTCGAGGTGGCGCGCGAACGTACGGCAGGGGATCCGGCCGGAGGTCACCTCCAGGACCAGTGCGGCGCCGACGCGCCAGCGCTCGCCGATCAGCGCACCGCTGACCGCCACTCCGGCCGTGGTCAGGTTCTCGCCGAACGAGCCGTTGGGCAGCGGACGTCCCAGCTCCCGTTCCCACGCGTCGAGCTCCTCGCGGGCGAAGGCGTAGACGGCCTGGTGCGAGCCGCCGTGGTGGCGGAGGTCGCAGACCGTGTCCCCGGCGAGGCCGCTGCCGCCCTGGCCCTTGGGACCGGGGTCGCTGACCTGTACGAGTCCCTGGACGGGGCGCTTGTCGATCCCGGTCACGCTGCCCGGGGTATCGGTGTAGGGCACTTCTGTGGGAGGTCCAGCATTCACGGTGAGCACAGTCATCGCAGTCATACCTGAACGCTAAGGGCTGCCCCGGCTCAAAGTCACACGCGATTAATTCGCGAGCAGCCCAAGAATTTCTTATGGTTGAGGGGTGATCGAAGCCCGTCATCTCCGAGTCCTGCGCGCCGTGGCCGGCACCGGCTCCTTCTCCGCCGCCGCCCGCGAGCTGGGCTGCACCCAGCCCGCCGTGAGCCAGCAGATGAAGGCGCTGGAGTCCTCCGCGGGCACCACGCTGCTCATCCGCACCGGACGCGAGATGCGGCTGACACAGGCCGGCGAGGCGCTCGTACGCCATGCCTCCGGGATCCTTGCCGGGCTCACCGCCGCCGAGGAGGAGGTCGCCGCGATCGCCGGACTGCGGGCCGGCCGGGTCCGGCTCGTCTCCTTCCCCAGCGGCAGCTCCACCCTGGTCCCGGGCGCCCTCGCGGCACTCCGGGCCGCTCATCCCGGCACCAGGGTCTCCCTGGTCGAGGCCGAGCCGCCCCGCTCGGTGGAGATGCTGCGCGACGGCGACTGCGACATCGCGCTGGCCTTCCGGTACGGCGCACCGGGAGCCGAGTGGGACGACCTCGTGGTGCGCCCGCTGCTGACCGACCGGCTGATCGGCCTGGTCCCCGAGGGGCACGTGCTCGCGGAGCGGGCCGAGGTGGGCATCGGGGAACTCGCCGGCGAACCGTGGATCGCCGGCTGCCCGCGCTGCCGCCGACAGCTGGTGGAGGTCTGCGAGGCGTCCGGCTTCACCCCGCGGATCGACTTCGCGACGGACGACTACCCGGCGGTGATCGGCCTGGTCGGCGCGGGTCTCGGCGTCGCCGTCCTGCCGGCGCTGGCGATCGAGTCGGTACGTCCCAGGGGCGCTCGGACCGTCAGCGTGGAGCCGGCCATCGAGCGCGAGATCGTCGCGCTGACCCTGCCCGACCTGGCGCAGGTCCCGGCGGTGGCGGCCACCCTGGACCAGCTGTCACTGGCGGCCGCACGCTGAGCGGCCACCGCGGGCCCACAGGCCCGTGCGCGGGGAGCCGTGCGCCCTCGGGGCGGTGAAGCGTGCCCCTGCCACGACGGAGGGGCCGTGCGCTCCGGCCTGATTGAAGAATCGTTTCTGCCTTTACGGGAAGCGGGGGGCTCAGCCGTGTCCTGGCGGCGATGACGGTGCTGCCGCACTGATCAGCCGGTTCCTGGCCCGGCCCATGAGCTCCTCGCGCTCGTCCTCGGTCAGCCCTCCCCACACCCCGTAGGGCTCACGTACCGCCAGCGCGTGCGCCGCACACTCGGCACGTACCGGGCATCGCATGCAGACCTCTTTCGCGGAGGTCTCGCGGGCGCTTCTGGCGGCTCCGCGTTCCCCCTCGGGGTGGAAGAACAGTGAGCTGTCGACCCCTCGGCAGGCCGCCAGCAGCTGCCAGTCCCACAGATCGGCGTTGGGTCCGGGAAGGCGGGAGAAATCTGCCATTGCTTGTCCCCTCGAAACCATGCTGAGTCGGAAACGTCGTGGTCGTCCGGCGTACCGTGCCCATGACCGTACATCTACGGTGCTAGTAGATGTAAATATGACTGATTGCGAATCTAGTCACAGACACCAGCAAAAGGGAAGAAAATCCGCTAAATGGGGCATAAGAACCTGGAAAGGTTCGATTGACGGCTGAACGACCCCGTGGTGCTCTCCTCCGTGCGCACCCCCTCACGTACAGTGCCGAACCCGGGCGTTCGGCCCGTAACTCTTTCGAGTGACCATCGTTGAGAGTGCGGAAGTGGTTGACAGGGAAAGCGATCGGGCAAGTGTCCGAGAGCGTCAACCGCGCAGGTGACGACTTGTAACAGCCTGGAGGCTCAAGGTGACGCGCATCAGCTGGGGAGGGCGGTCATGACATCCGTTCTCGTCTGCGACGATTCCCCGCTTGCCCGAGAAGCGCTCCGTCGCGCGGTCGCGACCGTGCCCGGCGTGGAGCGTGTGACGACTGCGGCCAACGGGGAGGAAGTCCTCCGCCGCTGGGGTGCCGACCGTTCGGATCTGATTCTCATGGACGTACGCATGCCCGGTCTGGGGGGAGTGGAGACCGTTCGCCGGCTGCTCTCCGCCGACCCCGGGGCGCGGATCATCATGCTGACCGTCGCCGAGGACCTGGACGGTGTCGCCCTCGCGGTCGCCGCCGGGGCCCGCGGGTATCTGCACAAGGACGCCTCCCGGGCGGAGCTCCGGGCGACCGTCACCCAGGCACTGGCCGATCCGACGTGGCGGCTCGCCCCGCGTCGGCTCCGGTCGGCCGAGATGGGTGCGGCACCCACGCTCACGGCCCGGGAGATCCAGGTGCTCGAAGGGATGAGCCACGGCCGTTCCAACGCGGAGATCGGCCGTGAGCTGTTCCTCTCCGAGGACACGGTCAAGACGCACGCCCGGCGGCTCTTCAAGAAGCTCGGTGCCTCGGACCGCGCGCACGCGGTGGCGCTCGGCTTCCGCTGGGGGCTGGTCCGCTGAAGGGCGGCCCCGACCGGCCGCCGACACCCACCCCCGTCCGCTCGCGGGCGGACGGGGCGACCCCGGGCGAGGGGTGCGGAGCGGGGCCGGGTCCCCGGACGCGCCCCGCTCGAACCCCGCCCGTGCAGCCCGCCGCCCCGGCGGCATGTGACGCTTCCCGGCCAATGACGCATCCTTGAGGCGTGGAGTTCCTCGGGAACGATTCGGTCGAGCGGAAGGGGAGGGCGCAGGACATGACTTCCGGCGCACCCGCTCATAACGCTTCGGTGCACAACTACGGACGCGATGCCACGGATGACGCGGCACCGGGGCACGATGGTTCGATGCGCGACGACGGAACGACGGTGATCGGTGCCCTGGTGCATCGCGCCGTCGAGGGCGACGCGCAGGCCACCCATGACCTGCTGGCTCATGTCCACCCCCTCGCGCTGCGTTACTGCAGGTCCCGGCTGAACCGGCTGCCCGGTGACGCCCGTCACTTCGTGGAGGACCTGGCGCAGGAGGTCTGCGTCGCGGTGCTGATGGCGCTGCCGCGCTACAAGGACACCGGCAGGCCGTTCGAGGCCTTCGTCTTCGCCATCGCCGGTCACAAGGTGGCCGACCTCCAGCGGGCCGCGATGCGGCACCCGGGGTCGACCGCCGTGCCCTCCGACGAGATGCCGGAGCGGCCCGACGATTCGCTCGGGCCCGAGGAGCGGGCGCTCCTCAGCAGCGACGCCGCCTGGGCCAAGAAACTTCTCGCCAATCTTCCGGAGAACCAGCGCGAGCTGCTGGTGCTGCGGGTCGCCGTCGGGCTCACCGCCGAGGAGACCGGACAGATGCTCGGCATGTCGCCGGGTGCCGTCCGGGTCGCCCAGCACCGCGCCCTGAGCCGGCTGCGGGCCCTCGCGGAACAGTGAACCGGGCCTGCGGTGTCCCGGCGGAGCCCCGTAGGAAGCTACAGAACCTCCCGGTGATCTTGCTCATGGAATGAGACACCCCCGGAGGCCGTTAGCATGGACATCCGCACCGATCAAGGCCATTTGGGGAAGGTGTCATGACTGCAAACGTCGACGGAGTGCCCGAGAAATTCGCGACACTCGGGCTGACATACGACGACGTGCTGCTGCTGCCGGGCGCATCCGAAGTGCTCCCCAACGCGGTCGACACCTCGACGCTCATCTCGCGCAACGTACGGGTGAACATCCCGCTGCTCTCCGCGGCCATGGACAAGGTGACCGAGGCGCGCATGGCCATCGCCATGGCCCGGCAGGGCGGCGTCGGTGTGCTGCACCGCAATCTCTCGGTCGAGGACCAGGTCAACCAGGTCGACCTGGTGAAGCGGTCCGAGTCCGGCATGGTCACCGACCCGATCACGGTGGGCCCGGACGCGACGCTCGGCGAGGCCGACGCCCTCTGCGCCAAGTTCCGCATCAGCGGCGTCCCGGTCACCGACCCGGCGGGCAAGCTGCTCGGCATCGTCACCAACCGCGACATGGCCTTCGAGTCGGACCGCTCGCGCCAGGTGCGCGAGGTCATGACGCCGATGCCGCTGGTCACCGGCCGGGTCGGCATCTCCGGCGTGGACGCCATGGAGCTGCTGCGCCGCCACAAGATCGAGAAGCTTCCGCTGGTCGACGAGGCGGGCATCCTCAAGGGCCTCATCACGGTCAAGGACTTCAAGAAGGCCGAGCAGTACCCCAACGCGGCGAAGGACGCCGAGGGCCGCCTGCTCGTCGGCGCGGCCGTCGGCGCCAGCCCGGAGGCGCTGGACCGCGCCCAGGCGCTGGCCGGGGCCGGGGTGGACTTCCTGATCGTCGACACCTCGCACGGCCACAACAGCAACGCCCTCAACTGGATGGCGAAGATCAAGTCGGCCGTGAACGTCGACGTCATCGGCGGCAACGTCGCGACCCGCGACGGCGCCCAGGCCCTGATCGACGCCGGTGTCGACGGCGTCAAGGTCGGTGTCGGCCCCGGTTCGATCTGCACCACCCGTGTGGTCGCCGGTATCGGCGTCCCGCAGGTCACCGCGATCTACGAGGCCGCGCTGGCCGCCCGTGCGGCGGGCGTCCCGGTCATCGGCGACGGCGGCCTCCAGTACTCCGGCGACATCGGCAAGGCGCTCGCCGCCGGTGCCGACAGTGTGATGCTGGGCTCCCTGCTGGCCGGCTGCGAGGAGTCGCCCGGCGAGCTCCTCTTCATCAACGGCAAGCAGTTCAAGTCGTACCGGGGCATGGGCTCGCTGGGCGCGATGCAGTCCCGCGGCCAGGGCCGCTCGTACTCGAAGGACCGCTACTTCCAGGCCGAGGTCTCCTCCGACGACAAGCTCGTCCCCGAGGGCATCGAGGGCCAGGTGCCCTACCGCGGCCCGCTGGCCAATGTGCTGCACCAGCTCGTCGGCGGTCTCCGTCAGACGATGGGCTACGTGGGCGCGGCCTCCGTCGACGAGATGGAGAGCAAGGGCCGCTTCGTACGGATCACGTCCGCGGGCCTCAAGGAGAGCCACCCGCACGACATCCAGATGACGGTCGAGGCACCGAACTACAGCAGGAAGTAGTACAGCGACGCAGGTGAGGGGCGGTCCGGGGTTCCCGGAACCGCCCCTCACTCGTGTGTCGGGGATACTGGACAGCGCAGACGTAGAGGGAAAGGCCACACCATCGTGACTGAGATCGAGATCGGGCGCGGCAAGCGCGGCCGCCGGGCATACGCATTCGACGACATCGCCGTCGTCCCGAGCCGCCGGACCCGCGACCCGAAGGAGGTCTCGATCGCCTGGCAGATCGACGCCTACCGCTTCGAGCTGCCGTTCCTGGCCGCTCCCATGGACTCCGTCGTCTCCCCGCAGCACGCCATCCGGATCGGTGAGCTCGGCGGTCTCGGCGTGCTCAACCTGGAAGGCCTGTGGACCCGGCACGCCGACCCGCAGCCGCTGCTCGACGAGATCGCCGAGATGCCGGTCGAGTCCGCGACCCGGCGGCTCCAGGAGATCTACTCCGCCCCCATCCAGGAGGAGCTGATCGGGCAGCGCATCAAGGAGGTGCGCGACTCAGGTGTCGTCACCGCCGCCGCGCTCTCCCCGCAGCGCACCGCCCAGTTCTCCAAGGCCGTCGTGGACGCGGGCGTGGACATCTTCGTCATCCGCGGTACGACGGTCTCCGCCGAGCACGTCTCGGGTGCGGCCGAGCCGCTCAACCTGAAGCAGTTCATCTACGAACTGGACGTCCCGGTGATCGTCGGCGGCTGTGCCACGTACACCGCGGCCCTGCACCTGATGCGTACGGGCGCGGCCGGTGTCCTCGTCGGCTTCGGCGGCGGCGCCGCGCACACCACGCGCAACGTCTTCGGCATCCAGGTCCCGATGGCGACCGCGGTCGCCGATGTGGCCGGTGCCCGCCGTGACTACATGGACGAGTCCGGCGGCCGGTACGTGCACGTGATCGCGGACGGCGGCGTCGGCTGGTCCGGCGACCTGCCCAAGGCCATCGCCTGCGGTGCGGACGCCGTGATGATGGGCTCCCCGCTCGCCCGCGCGACGGACGCGCCGGGCCGGGGCCGCCACTGGGGCATGGAGGCCGTCCACGAGGACGTGCCGCGCGGCAAGCTGGTCGACCTGGGCTCCGTCGGCACGACGGAGGAGGTCCTGACCGGTCCTTCGCACACCCCCGACGGTTCGATGAACATCTTCGGCGCGCTGCGCCGGGCGATGGCGACGACGGGGTACAGCGACCTCAAGGAGTTCCAGCGCGTCGAGGTCACGGTGGCGGACTCGCAGCACCGGCGCTGAGTGCGCGGAACATGACGGGAGGGCCCGGACCGCGGCTGCGCGCAGCCGCGGTCCGGGCCCTCCCGTGTGGTTCGGGCCCCGGCTACGAAGCCTTCTTCGCGCCGCCGATCGCGCCGACCGCACCGATCACGAGGAACAGGTACGTCTTGAAGTCGGCCGCTTCCTTCCACGCGTCGGTGAGGTCGCCGAAGTGGTTGAAGAAGATGCTGGACGCCGACTGGTCGGCCAGGTCGGACAGGGCGATCGACACGCCCAGGATCTGGCCGAGGTAGACCGCGACGATCGAGAGGAGCGCGCTGACGACGGGCAGCACCGGGCTCGGACCGCCGACCTTGCTCGCCGCGAAGCCGACGAGGAAGCCGACGCCGACGGCGATGTAGCCGATCTCCCGCTCGATCGAGCCGGCGATGAGGCCGTAGAGGAACGCCCCCACGAGTGCCGCGGCCACGGCCGTCAGCAGTCCGAGACCCACGTTGTCGCGCGCGGGCGCGGGCGGGGCGAACGGGGCGCCGCCACCGAACGGGGCACCGCCGGGCTGCTGGCCGGGGAACGGGGCGCCGGGCTGAGGCTGGCCGGGCTGGGCCCCGTACGGGTTGCCGGGCTGGGCGTCGTACGGCTGGTTCGGCGGTGGTACGGGCGTGCTCATGGTGGGTTCCCCCTGGGACGTGTACGCACGAGTGTGCGATGAGTGACGCCGCAGGCTAGCAGTCGGTTCCGACATCGGCCCACCGGAATCCTTGGGGGGACTGAGCGGGGAGCGGTTTCAGAGCCGGTGCGCGGCCCCCGCCGGGGTGGCGCCCCGGGTGTCGAGGAGGAGCTGCGCCTTCACCGCCAGGCCCTGGAGGTCGTAGGTGCGGTGGTGCTGGAGCAGCACCGTCAGGTCGGCGCTGGAGGCCGCCTCGTACAGCGAATCGGCCCGGGGGACGGGGAGTTCGCGTACGCGCCAGTCCAGTACGTGCGGATCGTGGTAGCCGATCTGGGCGCCCATGTCCATCAGCCGGGTGGCGATCTCGCGGGCGGGGGAGGCCTCCTGGTCGGCGAGGTCCGGCTTGTAGGTGACACCGAGGAGGAGGATCCGGGCGCCTCGGACGGATTTTCCGTGCTCGTTGAGGAGGGTGGCGCAGCGCTGGATCACGTACTGCGGCATCCGGTCGTTGATCTCCTGCGCGAGGGAGACCATGCGCAGGGGGTGGCCGGGGGTGCGGCTGTTGTACGGGAGGTAGCCCGGGTCGACCGGGGCGCCGTGGCCGCCGACACCGGGGCCGGGGCGGAAGGGCTGGAAGCCGAAGGGCTTGGTCTCGGCGCACCGGATGACGTCCCACAGGTCGACGCCGAGATCGTGGCAGAGCACGGCCATCTCGTTGACCAGGGCGATGTTGACGTGCCGGAAGTTGGTCTCCAGGACCTTCGTCATCTCGGCCTCGCGCGGGCCGCGGGCGCGGACGACCTTGTCGGTGAGCCGGCTGTAGAAGGCGGCGGCCGACTCGGTGCAGGCGGGGGTGAGGCCGCCGATGACCTTGGGGGTGTTGGCGTAGACGTGGGCGCGGTTGCCGGGGTCGAGGCGGCTGGGGGAGTGGGCGAGGTGGAAGTCGCGTCCGCCGCGCAGCCCGGAGCCCTCTTCGAGGAGGGGCAGCAGGAAGTTCTCGGTGGTGCCGGGGTGGACGGACGATTCCAGCAGCACGGTGGTGTGCGGGCGCAGCCGGGCGGCCAGCGCGCGGGCCGCGTCGCCCACGCCGGTGAGGTCGAGGGTGCGGTCGGGGCCCAGGGGGGTGGGCGCGCAGATCACGGCGGTACGGACCCGGCCCAGCTCGGCCTGGTTGGTGGTGGGGCGGAAGCCTCTGGAGAGCATGCGGCGGATGTCGGACGCGGTGAGCGATCCCTCGACGGGTGTGCGGCCGGCGGAGAGTTCCGCGAAGGCCCGGGGATCCGTGTCGTAGCCGACGGTCTGGATCCCGGCGGCGACGGCGGCCTGGGCGAGGGGCAGGCCGAGGTGCCCGAGTCCGATGACGGCGAGGTCTGCAGGCACGTGGGTGGCCGTCCTTCCCTAAGACCGACCGGCACATGACGGGTGGCGTCGCGGGGCCGGGTGTGCGCGTCCGCGGCGTTGCCGACGGTCACCGTGGCTCCGCCATGGCTCGGTCCTCCGCCTTGCAGCCGCACGCACCCGGTTCCGCTCCTCCTTTCACCCCGCATGTGCCGGTCGGTCAACGGCCATGAGGAGAGAAAGCGCAACTGCTGGGGACAGCGCAATGTCAGACTAGGCGTAAATATGACCTATATGTCGCATTGTCCGGGCCTCGTCGTCCGGGTGTTGTCCACAGGCGGTGGCTGAAGTCGCCGAGCGCGGACAGAATCGAGAGGTGGGCACGGGCATTCGACCCCGCGGTCGGACCGCATCCCCCGTGCCGTACCACCCCGATCTACCGGGAGGCAGCAGTGAGGACAGCGACACTGGGACCCGCGGAGCGCGCCGAGGCGCTCGCCGCGATGGCCGAGCGCGAACTGGACGTGCTGGTCGTGGGGGCGGGTGTGGTCGGCGCCGGGACGGCGCTCGACGCGGTGACGAGAGGGCTCTCGACCGGGCTGGTCGAGGCGCGCGACTGGGCGTCCGGCACGTCGAGCAGGTCGAGCAAGCTGATCCACGGCGGGCTGCGCTATCTGGAGATGCTCGACTTCGCGCTCGTCCGCGAGGCCCTGAAGGAGCGCGGGCTGCTGCTGGAGCGGCTGGCCCCGCACCTGGTGAAGCCGGTGCCGTTCCTCTACCCGTTGCAGCACAAGGGCTGGGAGCGGCTGTACGCCGGTTCCGGTGTCGCGCTGTACGACGCGATGTCCGTGTCGTCCGGGCACGGCCGCGGACTGCCCGTGCACCGGCACCTCTCGCGCCGGCAGGCCCTGCGGGTCGCACCGGCGCTCAAGCGGGACGCCCTGGTGGGGGCCCTGCAGTACTACGACGCGCAGATGGACGACGCCCGCTATGTGGCGACGCTGGTGCGCACCGCCGCCGGGTACGGCGCGCAGGTGGCGAACCAGGCACGGGTGACCGGCTTCCTCCGGGAGGGCGAGCGTGTCGTCGGCGCCCGGGTGGAGGACGTCGAGGCGGGTGGCGAGTACGAGGTCAGGGCCAAACAGGTGGTCAACGCCACCGGCGTCTGGACGGATGACACCCAGGCGCTGATCGGCGAGCGCGGCCAGTTCCACGTGCGGGCCTCCAAGGGCATCCATCTCGTCGTCCCGAAGGACCGCATCCACTCCTCCACGGGCCTGATCCTGCGCACCGAGAAGTCCGTGCTCTTCGTCATCCCGTGGGGACGGCACTGGATCGTCGGGACCACGGACACCGACTGGGACCTGGACAAGGCGCACCCGGCCGCGTCCAGCGCGGACATCGACTATCTGCTCGAACACGTCAACTCGGTGCTGTCCACCCCGCTGACCAGGGACGACGTCGAGGGCGTCTACGCGGGGCTGCGGCCGCTGCTGGCCGGTGAGTCGGACGCGACCAGCAAGCTCTCGCGCGAGCACACGGTGGCGCATCCGCTGCCGGGGCTCGTCGTCGTCGCGGGCGGGAAGTACACGACGTACCGGGTGATGGCCAAGGACGCCGTCGACGAGGCCGTGCACGGTCTCGACCAGCGGGTCGCGGAGTGCGTCACCGAGGACATCCCGCTGCTGGGCGCCGAGGGCTACCGCGCCCTGTGGAACGCGCGCGCCAGGATCGCCGCCCGCACCGGCCTCCATGTCGCCCGGGTGGAGCATCTGCTGAACCGGTACGGCTCCATGACCGAGGAGATCCTGGAGCTGATCGTCGCCGACCCGGTGATGGGTGAGCCGCTGCCGTCCGCCGACGACTATCTGAAGGCCGAGATCGTGTACGCGGCCTCGCACGAGGGGGCCCGCCACCTCGACGACGTACTGACCCGGCGCACCCGGATCTCCATCGAGACCTTCGACCGGGGCGTGCGCTCCGCGCGGCTGTGCGCGGAGCTGATGGCGCGGGTGCTCGGCTGGGACAAGGGCCGGATCGACCGCGAGGTCACGCACTACGAGAAGCGGGTGGAGGCGGAACGGGAGTCGCAGCGCCAGCCCGACGACCTGACGGCCGACGCGGCACGCCTGGGTGCGCCGGACATCGTGCCCATTTAGGGCCCGTGGTGCGGATCGTGTGGGATGTGCCGGCCGTGCGACGTTTCCCGGTGCCCCGTCGGCGGGCACCGGGGGGAGCTGTCGGCGCGCCGGAACTCCCGGGCACGCGGCGTGGGTTCGAAGGGGGTGCGGTGGCGCGCTGCCGGGTCTCCGGGGCGGTGCGGCGGGGCGGGTGCGGAACGCGGCGGTCCGGGGCGCAGCCGCGGACGACGGGCCGCGGCAGGCCGGAAGGCGCCGGGGGTGAGATGTGGTTCCCTGGGCAGGGAACGGTGGGGGCGCGGCCATGGCGCGGCAGCGCCGCGCGCGTACGGGCCCGGCCGGAATCACTTCCGCCGGCCGTGTGAGGACGGTCCCTCACCCCGGCACCAGGACCGGTCCCGGGGTGAGGGACAATGAACGCTCTGCCAGGGCGGGTTGATCGCAGAGGGGACGCATGTCGGAGGCGGAGCAGGCACGGGGGCCCCAACGGGACAAGGACGGACGTCTTCTCGCGGGGCGGTACCGGCTCGGAGAGGTGCTCGGCCGCGGTGGAATGGGCACGGTCCACCGCGCGGTCGACGAGACGCTGGGCCGCACGGTCGCGGTCAAGGAACTGCGGTTCCCCTCGGCGATCGACGACGACGAGAAGCGCCGGCTCATCACGCGAACGCTGCGTGAGGCCAAGGCGATCGCCCGGATCCGCAACAACGGCGCGGTCACCGTCTACGACGTGGTCGACGAGGACGACCGGCCGTGGATCGTCATGGAACTCATCGAGGGCAAGTCGCTCGCCGAGGCGGTGCGCGAGGACGGCGTCCTGACGCCGAAGCGCGCGGCCGAGGTCGGCCTCGCCATCCTCGACGTGCTGCGCTCGGCACACCGCGAGGGCATCCTGCACCGCGACGTGAAGCCGTCCAACGTGCTGATCGCCGAGGACGGCCGGGTCGTGCTGACCGACTTCGGGATCGCCCAGGTCGAGGGCGACCCGTCGGTCACCTCCACCGGCATGCTCGTCGGCGCCCCCTCGTACATCTCGCCGGAGCGGGCCCGCGGGCACAAGCCCGGACCGCCCGCCGACCTGTGGTCGCTCGGCGGACTGCTGTACGCGAGCGTGGAAGGCTGCCCGCCGTACGACAAGGGGTCCGCGATCGCGACCCTGACCGCCGTGATGACCGAGCCGCTGGACCCGCCGAAGAACGCGGGCCCGCTGGAAGAGGTCATCTACGGGCTGCTCGCCCGGGACCCCGAGCAGCGGCTCGACGACGCGGGCGCGCGCGCCCTGCTCAACGCCGTCATAGACGCCCCGGAGCAGCCGGAGCTCCCGGTGCCGCCGCCGGCCGACGCCACCCAGGTGATGGCCCTCCCCAAGAACGTGGCCGATGCCCCGCCCAAGGCGGCGCAGAAGCCCGGCGATACGGGCGAAGGGGCCCGGGACCGCCTGCGCGGGGCGCTGCGATCGGCGCGGAACGCGAAGGCCGCAACAGGTGCCGGTGCGGCCGCGGCCGCCTCCGCGCCGGCCCGGCCGGCCACCGCTCCCACGACGGCCTCGGCCTCCCCCTCGGGGGCCGTACCGCCGCAGCGTCCGGCGACCTCGCCGGTCACCCCGCCCCGCGCGTCCCTCACGGACGTGGTGCCGCGCCGCACCCTGGCGATCATCGCGGCCGTCATCGTGCTCGCCGTGCTCGGCACGGTCCTCGCGCTCACGCTCGGCGGGGACGACAAGGGCTCGGGCAGCGAGGGCAAGGCCAAGGACGGCACGTCCGCCTCGGCCGGATCCACCGCGGGCAGCGCCGGCACCGGCGGCTCCGCCGGCACGGAGCAGGGCAGCGGCACGGAACAGGACAGCGGCAAGGGGCAGGACCAGGGCGACGACGCGAAGAGCGGCGGCCAGGGCGCGGACGGCGACGCGGACGACGACGCGGGCAAGAAGTCGGAAGGCGCGGAGGACAAGAAGCCGGGCGACACCGTGCCCGCCGGATTCCGGACCATCGAGAACAAGCAGTTCCACTTCTCCATGGCGATGCCCGAGGACTTCCGCTTCAACAAGACGGCGGGCGCCAACTCCGGCGCCATCTACAACGTCAGCGGCGGCTTCCCCCGCATCCAGGTCGACTTCACGGACTCGCCCGGCGGCAACGCCGCCGGAGCGTGGCGAGCGGCCAGGTCCGCCGTCGCGGCCACCAGCAACGGTTACCACCACCTCGGCATCAACGACGTCGAGTACAAGGGCTACCCGACCGTCGCCGACTGGCAGTTCGAGCGCACCCAGCAGGGCCAGCGGGTCCACGTCATCAACCGGGGCTTCAAGGTCGACGGCGGCCACGGGTACGCGATCATGATCAGCTGCAAGGCCGACGAGTGGGACGGCAAGGAGTGCCGGACGCTGCGCAAGGCGGCGTTCGACACGTTCAAGCCGGTCGACTGAGGCAAGCCGCCCGGCCGGGTTGAGCCGACCGGCCGCGCGGCCGCCTCCTGCCACGTATGGTGAGACCCCGAAGACCGTACGCAGCCGGGGCCACAGGTCAATTGTGCAGGAAGTGACTGCAATTGACGGGCTCGTGCGGTCGATGTGCCGGGGGACAGCGCGCTCTGGGGAGGCGTCGTGGACGACTATGCGGGTCGGGTGCTTGCCGACCGCTACCGCCTTCCGCTGCCCCCGTCCGACGAGTACGAACTGGTCGAGACCCGGGCGTTCGACACATACAGCGGCCAAGAGGTGCTGGTCCGTCAGGTGCCGTTGCCCGAGGTCGTGGACGCCGAGGTGCTCGACGCCGACGGGCAGCCCACGGCGGCGCGACGGGCGAGCGGGCGCACGGTGCGGCGGTCCACCGATCCGGCGGTCCGGCGCGCCATCGAGGCCGCCCAGGCGGCGGCCCAGGTGCCCGACCACCCGCGCCTGGACCAGGTCTTCGACGTGTTCGCCGAGGCCGGTTCGCTCTGGATAGTGAGCGAACTGGTCGCGGCCCGGCCGCTGGCTGCCCTGCTCGCGGAGCACCCGCTCAATCCGTACCGGGCCGCCGAGATCGGCTCCGACGTGCTGACCGCCCTGCGTGTCCTGCACGCCCATGGCTGGACCCACCGCAACATCACCGTGCGCACGGTGCTCGTCTGCGACGACGGACGCGTCGTGCTGACCGGCCTCGCCGCCGGGGCCGCGGAGGAGGCGCTCTGCGGGTACGTTCCGGTGCCGCGCACCGACGACGGCGAGGACGGCTACGGCGGCCCCGCGGTCGAGACGGGGCCCACGGGCCCGTACGCCCCGCCCGGGATCGAGCCGGGTGGGACCGGCCCGTACGGCCCGTACGGCCTGTCGAAGGCGGCGCCGGGCGGCGTCGATGCCTACGGCCGGCCCGAGGCCGAGGCAGGTGGGACGGATCCCTACGGCCGGCCCGAGGCCGGGCCCGGTGAACCGTACGGGACGCCCGAGGTGCCCGGTTCCCGGGGGCCCGCGGCCATCGAGGCGGGGCCCGGGGGTGCTCCCGCGCAGCCCTACGGAGCCGCCGAACTGGAGGCCGTGCGCCGCCCGCCGCCGCCCGCCACCGTGCCCGTGCCCGCCTCCGAGGGCGGCAGCGCCCAGGCGCGCGCCGCGCGGGCGGGGGCCATCGCCGCGTACCGCGCGGGCGCCCGCGCCGCCGCCCGGCTCAGCGAGGAGGAGCGCCGGGCCGGTACGGACGAGGCACGGGACACCGGCACCCTGCCGGTCCCCCGGCCCGCCCCTCCTCGGCCGCCCCTCGCCGGGCCCGCCACCCCGGCCACGTACGACGCCCAGGACCTGTACGACGACGAGGACCCCTACGACGACGAGGCCGACGACGAGCGCGACGGCTTCGACGGCGGTGACCGCGGTGACGACGAGGGCCGGACCCCGCCCCGGCGCCTCCATCTGACCGGTTCCTGGGACGACGGACCCGGCCGCGGCCGCCCGGTGCCCGCCGGGGGTTCCGGCGAGGACGCCCTGCGCGCCGACTCCCGGCGACAGGGCACCACCCCGGCCGTGCGCCCGCAACTGCCGGTCCCCGTCCAGGAGACCTCCCCGGGCCGCTGGGACGAGATCGTCGCGGGCGGCCGTGAACCGTCCGCCTACCGAGGCCCCGCCACCACCCTCGCCGCCGAGCGCGCCCGGCAGGCCCGGATCGCCGTCGTCGGCGCGGTCACCGAGCGCTGGGCTCCCGAGCAGGCCGGTCCGGTCCACGAGAACTGGCAGCTGGCACCGCCCATCGGCCCCTCCACCGACCTCTGGGCGCTGGGCGCCCTGCTCTACCGCGCCGTACAGGGCCACGCCCCGTATCCGGAGGAGAACGCCGCCGAACTCGTCCAGATGGTCTGCGGCGAACCGCCCGCCTTCGCCGAGGAGTGCGGGCCGCTGCGGCCCGTCGTCGAGTCGCTGCTGCGGCAGGACCCCACCGAGCGCCCGGACTTCGAGGAACTGCGCGGCTGGCTGCGCTCCCTCGTGCGGTCGGCGCCCGAGCCGGAGGCCGGTGCCGACGTCGTGACGCTGCCCTCCGCCGACACCGCCCGGCTGCCCGTCGTGCGCCGCAAGGGCGAACTCGTCCGCAAGCGCCGGGGCCGTCGCGGCGGGGGAGCACACGCCCGCCACCGGCAGACCAGGGACCGGCTGGAACCCGCCGAGCGGGCACCCCGCCAGGCGTACGAGTCCACAAGTCCCAGGCCGCCGCGCGAACCCAAGGGCCCGAAGGCGCTGCGCACCCCGCCCCGCCCGCGGCAGGAGGGGCACGCGCCGCGCAGGCTCGGCCGGCTGCTGCTCGTCCTGATCCTGCTGCTCCTGGCGGCGGCCGTCGCGTACGCCGTGATGTTCATGCCCAAGTCCGGTACGGAGCAGGGGACCGGCGCCGGCCCCTCCCGTACCGACTCCGCGGCGCCCGACCCCGGTTCCCCGGACTCCGGGGAACCGGCACCCTCGGGCTCCGCCGGTGCGCAGCAGCCCCAGACAAGCCGCTCCGCCGTCGCGCTCGCATCCGGCTACGCCCTGCGCAAGGACGCCGAGGGCTTCGAGGTCGGGGCTCCCAAGGGCTGGCAGCGCAGCCCCGCCAACACGGACCGTCAGATCCGGTACGGAAGCGACGGCTTCAGCCTCCTCATCGTCCCGGGCCGTGACACCGTGAAGGCCAACGGCGGAGACCCGCTCGACTACCAGCGGGACAAGGAGCCCGAGTTGAAGCAGTTCCGCGACTCCAGCTGGGCGTCGGCGAGCGGGCTGCGCAGGATCGACGTCGGCCGGCAGGCCATGGCGGAGGGCCAGTTCACCTGGCGGGACGCCGGCGGACGCGAGGTCTACGTCCGCAACCTCGTGATGGTCGTCGAGGGCCGCTACCACGTCCTCCAGGTCATCGGCCCGGAGAGCCAGCGCGACAAGGTGACCGAAATCTACCAACAGGCCAGTCTTTCCTACCGTGTGACGTAGTGAATCCGCGCGGTCCGGCGGGCCTCGGGCGGGGACCGGTCCGGCAGAGCGACAAGCATCACAGTGCGATCTCGTGAGCGGTGCGAGGTTCCGTGGTCGTGCTTCCCCTCCGTAACCTGGCATCCGAAGGAACGGGGCTGGGGACACGTGGATCGATCACAGGGCACGGAAGCGGGACTGGTGCTGGCCGGGAGGTACCGGCTCGGCGAAGTCCTGGGACGTGGCGGCATGGGCAAGGTCTGGCGCGCCCATGACGAGGTGCTGCACCGCACCGTGGCCGTCAAGGAGCTGACCGCCGGGCTGTACGTCGCGGAGGCGGACCGGGTCGTGCTGCACGCGCGCACCCAGAAGGAGGCCCGCGCAGCCGCCCGCATCACGCACCCGGGCGTGGTCACCGTCCATGACGTGATCGAGTACGACAACCGGCCGTGGATCGTCATGCAGTACGTCGACGGCCCGTCACTCGCCGACCGGATCAAGGAGTCCGGCGAGACCGAGCCGCGCGAGGCCGCCCGGATCGGGCTCCATGTGCTGGGCGCCCTGCGCGCGGCCCACGCCGCCGGGGTGCTGCACCGTGATGTGAAGCCGGGCAACGTGCTGCTCGCACGGGACGGCCAGGTGCTGCTGACCGACTTCGGGATCGCGGCCATAGAGGGCGACTCGACCATCACCAGGACCGGTGAACTGGTCGGCTCCATCGACTATCTGGCACCCGAGCGGGTCCGCGGCGGCGACCCGGGCCCCGCCTCCGATCTCTGGTCGCTGGGCGCCACGCTGTACACCGCGGTCGAGGGGCGCTCGCCGTTCCGCCGTACCTCCCCGATATCCACGATGCAGGCCGTCGTCACCGAGGACCCGCCGGCGCCCGCGCGGGCCGGGGCGCTCGCGCCCGTCATCACGGCGCTGCTCCGCAAGGAACCCGAGGACCGGCCCTCGGCCGAGCAGACGGAACGGATGCTGCTGGAGGCCATGGAGGGGCGCGAACCCCGGTCGGCCCAGGCGTACGTCCCCACCCAGCGCGTCCCCGAGGAGATGCTGCGCTCCATGGGCGCGGACGGCACCTCCGGCGGCGGGACGGTGAACGGCGGCACGGCCCAGCTGCCCTACCCCGGCCCCGTCCCTCCCCACGGCCCCGTTCCGGCCCACGGCTCCGTCCCGGTCCACGGCTCCGCGCCCGCCACCCGGCGCAGCCGGGGCAGGTGGCGTACGACGGTCGTGGTCATCGCGCTGGCGGCCCTGGTGGGCGGCGGCGCCGGAATCGCCGCGATGCTGTACGCGAACCGCACGGACGCGGGCACCGGCGGAACCGGTGGCGGCACGGCGTCCCACACCACCCGGACGCCGGGGCCGGCCAAGGACAAGCCCACGCCCGAGCCGTCCCCCACCCCGACGTCCTCGCCCGATCCGGCGAACGAGGGTGTGCCGGACGGCTGGCGGCGCGTGGAGGATCCCTCCGGGTTCAGCATCCTCATGCCGATCGGCTGGGAGCGCCGGGTGGAGGGCACCAACATCGACTACACCCCGGACGACGGTGTGCACTACCTCCGCGTCAGCGTCGACCCGGCGCCCGACTTCGACCACCCGTACACGCACATGCAGGACCTGGAGACCACCCTGCGCAAGCGGCTCCCGGACTACCGGAGCCTGGAGATGAACAGCAACGTCTACCGTGACCGCCCCGGATCCATCTGGGAGTTCACCTGGACCGAGAAGGGCGGCGCCGGACCGAGGCACGCCATCGACCAGATGTACTACGCGGAGGAGGGCGGACCGGAGTACGCGCTGTACATGACGGGGCCGGCCGACGACTGGGACATCACCCGGGACCAGTTCAACACGATGCTGCGCAGCTGGCGCGCTCCGGTCGACGCCAACTGACCGGGCGGACCGCCACAGGCCTGCCGCGGCTCCGCGGACCGGGTGGTCAGGCGGCGAATCGCCAGTGGATACGACCTGATCAGCGGTTATGCAGCCAGTGATCACTGGCTGGATCGGTGGGCGGGCGCAAGGGCCTGTTGTGGGGAGTGTGAAAAGCTGTTACCCACGGGTACCCAAAGCATCCGGCGCGACGTACTCTCGCCCTCATGACGGACTCGCAGGCCTCCACGTCCACCTCCGCCGCGGTTGTCGGTACCAACCCGGTGGCCGCCGCGCCCGAGGGTGTGCGTACGGCCGCCGATGTCGTGACGCCCGAGGTGATCGCCCAGCTGACCCGTGGCGTCGTCGGCTCCGGCCGTACGGCCAACCACACCCCCTTCACCGGCGAGAAGCTGGCCGACCTGCCCGAGTCCACCCCCGAGGACGTGGCGGACGCCTACGCGCGCGCCCGCGCCGCCCAGCCGGCCTGGGCCGCGACATCCGTCCGGGCCAGGGCCGCCGTGCTGCTGCGCTTCCACGACCTCGTCCTCGCCCGTCAGTCCGAGGTCCTCGACCTCATCCAGCTGGAGACCGGCAAGGCCAGGCTGCACGCCCACGAGGAGGTGCAGGCGGTCGCCGTCGCCGCCCGGCACTACGGCCGCAGGGCCGGTGCGTATCTCAGGCCGAAGCGGCACACCGGCGTGGTGCCGACCCTCACCAAGGTCACCGAGCTGCGCCAGCCGCGTGGGGTCATCGGCCAGATCGCGCCGTGGAACTACCCCTTCGAGCTGTCCGTCGGTGACGCGCTGCCCGCGTTCGTCTCCGGCAACGCCGTGGTGATGAAGCCGGACACGGAGACCGCGCTGACCGCGCTGTGGGCCCGTGACCTGCTCATCGAGGCCGGTCTCCCGGCCGAGGTCTTCCAGATCGTGCTCGGGGACGGCCCCGTCGTCGGCCCCGAGGTCGTCAAGCACGCCGACTACGTCTCGTTCACCGGCTCCACCCGCACCGGCCGTGAGGTCGCCCAGGGGGCCGCGGCCCGGCTCGTCGGCGTCTCGCTGGAGCTCGGCGGCAAGAACGCCATGCTGGTCCTGGAGGACGCCGACGTGGAGAAGGCCGCCGCCGGCGCCGTCCGCGCCTGCTTCTCCTCCGCCGGACAGCTCTGCATCTCCATCGAGCGGCTGTACGTCCACGAGTCGGTCGCCGACGACTTCGTGGCCCGGTTCGCCGCCCGTACGAAGGCGATGCGGCTCGGCAACTCCCTCGCGTACGGGGCCGACATGGGCTCGCTCGTCGGCGAGCGCCAGCTGGAGACCGTCAGCCGGCACGTCGCGGAGGCCGTCGAGAAGGGCGCCACGCTCGTCGCGGGCGGCGTCGCCCGCCCGGACATCGGCCCGCTGTTCTACGAGCCGACCATCCTCGACGGCGTCCAGGCCCCGATGGCCGTCTGCGGTGAGGAGACCTTCGGACCGGTCGTCTCCATCTACCGCTTCCGTGACGAGGACGAGGTCGTCGCGCTGGCCAACGCCACCCCGTACGGCCTCAATTCGAGCGTCTGGACCAAGGACGGCCGGCGCGGCCACCGGGTCGCCGCCCAGCTGCGGACCGGCACGGTCAACATCAACGAGGGATACGCCCCCGCGTACGGCAGCGTGCAGTCCCCGATGGGCGGCATGAAGGAATCCGGCCTCGGCCGCCGCCACGGCTCCGAGGGCATCCTCAAGTACACCGAGGCCCAGACCGTCGCCCAGCAGCGGCTGATCCCGCTCGCCCCGTCCTTCGGGATGGACGACGCGAAGTACGCGGCGTTCATGAGCCGCAGCCTCAGGGCGATGAAGGCCTTCCGCCTGCGCTGACCCCGCACCACCGCAGCATTTCTGTCCTTTTCGCCCCGAGGAGAGCCATGTCCCAGGTCAGCCCTGCCCGGAATCAGCCCGTGGACCCGGAAGGAGCCGATGACGACGCCGCGTACGACTACGACGTCCTGATCGTCGGCTCGGGCTTCGGCGGCGCGGTCTCGGCGCTGCGGCTGTCCGAGAAGGGGTACCGGGTCGGCGTCCTGGAGGCGGGCCGCCGCTTCACCCCCGCCACCCTGCCCAAGAACTCCTGGGACCTGAAGAACTACCTCTGGGCCCCTGCCCTCGGCCTCTTCGGCATCCAGCGCGTGCATCTGCTCGGCAAGGTGATGGTGCTGGCCGGCGCGGGCGTCGGCGGCGGCTCGCTCAACTACGCCAACACGCTGTACGTACCTCCGGCACCGTTCTTCGAGGACCGCCAGTGGGCGCACATCACCGACTGGCAGGACGAGCTGAAGCCGTACTACGACCAGGCCACGCGGATGCTCGGGGTCCGGCTCAATCCGACGATGACGCCGTCCGACGTCCATCTGAAGGCGACCGCCGAGGTCATGGGGGTCGGTGACACCTTCCATCTCGCCCCGGTCGGCGTCTTCTTCGGCGACGGCCGGGACGCCGACGGTACGGCGAGGGCGAAGCCCGGCGGCACCGTCGCCGACCCGTACTTCGGCGGCGCGGGCCCGGCCCGCAAGGCGTGCACCGAGTGCGGCGAGTGCATGACCGGCTGCCGCCACGGCGCGAAGAACACCCTCAACGAGAACTACCTCCACCTCGCCGAGAAGGCCGGAGCGGTCATCCACCCGATGACGTCCGTCGTCGCCGTCACGGACGACCCGGAGGGCGGCTACCACGTCGCCACCGTGCCGACCAACCGCCGGAAGAAGGCGAAGCCCACCCTGCTGCGCGCACGCGAGGTGGTCGTGGCGGCAGGCACGTACGGCACCCAGACACTGCTGCACACGATGAAGGACCAGGGGCTGCTGCCCCGGCTGTCGAACCGGCTCGGCGAACTGACCCGGACCAACTCCGAAGGCCTCGTCGGCGCGCAGACCTCCGACCGCCGCTACCGCAGGAAGCACGGCACCGAGGCCGACTTCACCAAGGGGGTGGCCATCACCTCCTCGATCCACCCCGACGAGAACACCCACATCGAACCGGTCCGCTACGGCAAGGGATCCAACGCGATGGGCGGCATGACCATCCTCCAGGTCCCCTACGGCACCCACCGGGTGCTGAGCTGGATCGGGAACATGGCCAGGCACCCGACGCTCGCCGTGCGTTCGCTCTCCAACCGGCGCTGGTCGGAGCGGACCATCATCGGGCTCGTCATGCAGTCACTGGACAACTCCCTGACCGCGTACCGCAAGCCCCGGGGCATCGGGAAGGGCCTGCTCACCGCCCGGCAGGGCCATGGCGCCCCCAACCCGACGCAGATCGCCGAGGCGACGCGGAGCGCGACGCTGCTGGCCGACGAGATCAACGGCTTCCCGGGCTCCAACATCGGCGAACTGATGGGCACCCCGCTCACCGCGCACTTCCTCGGCGGCTGCCCGATCGGCGCGAGTGCCGAGGAGGGCGTCATCGACCCGTACCACCGGCTGTTCGGCCACCCGGGCATCTCGGTCGTCGATGGTTCCGCGGTCTCCGCCAACCTCGGCGTCAACCCGTCGCTGACGATCACCGCGCAGGCGGAGCGGGCCATGTCCTTCTGGCCCAACAAGGGCGGTCGGGACCCGCGCCCGGCCCCGGGCGAGGCGTACGAGCGGCTGGCGGCGGTCGAGCCGCAGGCGCCGGCCGTCCCGGAGGAGGCGTTCGGCGCGCTGCGGCTGCCGTTCCTGGGAATGCCCGCGATGCCGCCGAAGAAGGCCGCTGAGCCGGCGTCGGCGTCGGAGCCGGAGTAGAGGCAGCGCCCGACGGGTCCGGACACGGACAGCGGGAGAGGGTGCAGCCCCTTCGAGGACAGCAGAAGGGGCTGCACCCCCCTCCGAGTGCAGCCCCTCACGCTGTAGCCGGTGCTACCGCGCAGCGGTGTGACCGGTGTTCGCCATGCATGACCTTCGAGTCGTCAGGATGGTTGTCCCCGGGACGACGACATTCCGGTGTGAGGTCGATCACTTCCCGGTGGCGTACCCGATTCGTGATCCGAAGGTGCGCAACCATCCCGGCGCGCCCGTGGTCGTACCCATGCCGTTGTCACAGCGGCCGCACAGCTCCCGACGACCCAAGGGCCCGAGAATGAGAAGCAAGCCCCCGAGAGCAGCTCTCCGTCGCGTCACCGGAGGTTTCGCCGCAGCAGCCCTGCTGGCCGCCGGCGCTCTCGCCCTGAACACCCCGGCGCATGCCGCGCCGCTCGAAATGACGCTCGGCGGCCCCGCCGATACCGCCCTGCACCCGTACCCGGCCACGGGCGCCCCGCAGAAGGCGACCCTCGGATTCACGGTCAACAACCCGTCCGAGGATCCGGAGAACGGGACCTTCGGCGACGAGTACACCGTGCGCTTCGACCTCAGCGGGATCGCCGGTGTCGCGGACGCGTCGTTCAGCAAGGAGGGCAGTGCCGACTGCCGGATCACCGGGACCACCGCCGTCTGCACCGACTCGGGCATCTTCCCCGGCCTGAGCACCGTCGCCGACCTCGAACTCACCGCGGCTCCGGGCAGCAAGGACGGCGACGCCGGAACCATCGAGGTCACCGGGGAGGCGCAGGGAGCCACCTTCCGGTCCTTCACCGCCCACGTCGGCATCGGCGGGCCCGACCTGTCGATGAAGCGGATCCCGTTCACGACGAAGCTCAAGACCGGTGACACCCAGCCGGTGCCGGTCACCTTCACGAACAACGGCACACGCGCGGCCGACGGGGTCCTGCTCACCCTGCGGCACACCCGGGGCATGGCGTTCACCGAGCGGTACCGGAACTGCGAGTACAGCGAGGCCGAGCTGGGCATGGGCAGCCCCGGCGCCTGGACCACCGCCCTGTGCACCTTCGACGGCAGCTACGAGCCGGGCGCCACGTACACGCTGGCCGAGCCGCCCTCCCTCAAGGCCACGAAGCGCGCGCTCTTCGACTCCTTCATCTACCGCGTCCAGGAGGACGGCTCCGCCGCCCGCACCGCGGAGCGGGCCGGTGCGCGGTACAGCTCCGGCACGGGCGCCACGCTGGTCCTGCGCAAGGCTCCGTCGACCCGGTCTGCGGACCTGGAGCCGGGCGACAACCAGCAGGAGGCCGACTTCCAGACCACCAACAGCGCCGACTTCGCGGCGTACGGGGCGCGTGCCAAGGGCGCCGCGGGCGACACGGTCGAGGTGACCGTCGGATTCCGTAACCGGGGACCGGCCTGGGTCGGGAACATCCGCTCCGGCGAGGACGTCGCCACGGTGGACATCACCGTGCCCAAGGGCGCCTCGGTCATCGGCAAGCCCGAGACCTGCCGCGGTGTGACGGCGGACGGTGACTACCGCGAGAACCAGAAGGCCGCCCCGCGCTACTTCTGCTCGACGCCGATGTCCGTGCGTGAGGACGCCGACTTCGCCCTCCCCTTCAAGCTGAAGATCGACAAGGTCGTCGCGGGGGCGTCGGGCAAGGTCTGGGTCCGCAACCTCTACCTCGGTGACCCCGGCCTGCGCTTCGACGCGAAGTCCGCCAACAACACCGCGTCCCTGGTGCTGAACGCCAAGGACTCGGGCTCGGGCTCCACCGGCTCCACCACCGGAGGAACCACCTCCGGCTCGGGCGGAGCGTCCGCCACGGGCGGTTCCACCGGAGGTTCCTCCGGCAGCGGCGGCGCGGCCGGCGGCTCCGGCGGTTCGGCCGGCTCGTCCTCGGCCGGCACCACCACCGGGGGCGGCAGCGGTGACACCGGGGGCGGTCTGGCCGCCACCGGTTCCTCCGCGCTGATGACCGGCGGCGCGGCTCTCGTCGCCCTGGTCGCCGGTGGTGTCCTGTACACGGCATCCCGTCGCCGCCGCGCGACCCGATGACCCCGGCCGCGCAGAGAGCACAGCCGCAATGAAGAACGGCCGGCTCCGGGCGTCCCCGGAGCCGGCCGTTCTTTGGCGGGACCGGCGAGCGGTCCCTCCGAGTGACCGGGCTGCTGTCCCCTGCCGACCGGTCACGCACGCCGGTGCGCGGTCCCACGGCGTACACGCGGTACGCCACACACCCCGGCGGAGCCACGCGTGGTTTCTTACCGAAGCCGCCCCTGGCTGGCACGGACACCGGGACCAACGAAGCCGTACGGGGCCCGGTCACGCGCCGTACGGGTGAGAGTCCGCCCGAACTGGGATACGCCCGTACAGCCCCGCCCGTCCTCGGCGCGCCTGATCCGCGGCATGTCACACGCGGCCGCGGCACAGCTCCAGCAGGGTCATCGCGAGGGAGGTGCCGGGCTTGCCCAGCGCGTCCCGGTACTGGCCCAGGATCTCCATCTCGCGGGAGAGGTTCACCCGGCGGCCTCCGGAGGTCATCCGGGCCTCCTGGATGACCGAGGACACCGCCATCCGCTCCTGGACGAGGCCGATGATCCGGTCGTCGAGGGCGTCGATGCGCGTCCGGGCGTCCGCGATCAGGGACGCGGCCTCGTCGGTGTGCGCGCCGGTCACCTCGGCGGCGGTCCTGGTCGCGGTGGTGGTGCCGGTGGTGATGCTGCTCATATCGGGTCTCCCGGTGGGGTACGGCTCCCCGGGGCCGACAGGCCCGGAACGCCAGAACGCCCCGGGCCTGTCGGCCCGGGGCGCCTGGAACGTTGCTTGTCAGTTGCTCAAGCAGCACGACCATGGCAGCCGGCGGGCCGGTTGCCATAGGTAAAGACGAAGGTCGTGTGCTGACGCATGGGGGACAGTATGGACCCGCCGTCGGCCCCCGGCCAAAGCCCGGCCCGGATCGTGAGACGGCGACGGCCGCGGTCGATGGCCCCCGGTGGCGACGAGGGCCGGGAGGGCCCTGCCTCCCGACGGCGACGGGGGCCGAGCGGTCGGCGCCTCCCGGCGCGACGACGGCCGGGCGGGCCCTGCCTCCCGGCGCGACGAGGGTCGCTCCCGGCCGCCGGTAGAATCGGAAGAACCGACCCCCTCTCCACCGCCGGAAGGCCGCCCCCGTGCCAGCAGCACCCCCCGCCGCCCCCGACACCACCACCGACGTGGTCCTCGTTGTCGACTTCGGCGCGCAGTACGCCCAGCTCATCGCCCGACGGGTCCGTGAGGCCCGGGTCTACAGCGAGATCGTGCCGTCGACGATGCCGGTGGCCGAGATGCTGGCCAAGAACCCCCGGGCGATCATCCTGTCCGGCGGCCCCTCCTCCGTCTACGCCGAGGGCGCCCCCTCGCTCGACCGCGCGCTGTTCGAGGCCGGTGTCCCCGTCTTCGGTATGTGCTACGGCTTCCAGCTGATGGCCACCACGCTCGGCGGCACCGTCGACGACAACGGTGCCCGTGAGTACGGCCGTACCGCGCTCACCGTCTCCAAGTCCGGCTCCACCCTCTTCGAGGGCACCCCCGACGCGCAGTCGGTGTGGATGTCGCACGGGGACGCCTGCTCCGCCGCCCCCGAGGGCTTCACCGTCACCGCGTCCACGGACGTCGTCCCGGTCGCCGCCTTCGAGAACGACGAGAAGAAGCTCTACGGCGTCCAGTACCACCCGGAGGTCCTGCACTCCACGCACGGCCAGCAGGTCCTGGAGCACTTCCTGTACCGGGGTGCGGGCATCGAGCCGACCTGGACGACGACCAACGTCGTCGAGGAGCAGGTCGCCGCGATCCGCGCCCAGGTCGGCGACAAGCGCGCCATCTGCGGTCTCTCCGGCGGTGTCGACTCCGCCGTCGCCGCGGCCCTCGTCCAGAAGGCCATCGGATCCCAGCTGACCTGCGTGTACGTCGACCACGGCCTGATGCGCAAGGGCGAGACCGAGCAGGTCGAGAAGGACTTCGTCGCCGCCACCGGCGCCAACCTGAAGGTCGTCGACGCGAGCGAGCGCTTCCTGAACGCGCTGGCCGGAGTCTCCGACCCGGAGACCAAGCGCAAGATCATCGGCCGCGAGTTCATCCGCGTCTTCGAGCAGGCCCAGCTGGAGATCCTTCAGGAGGACGGCCCCGAGGTCGCCTTCCTCGTCCAGGGCACGCTCTACCCGGACGTCGTCGAGTCCGGCGGCGGCACCGGCACCGCCAACATCAAGTCCCACCACAACGTGGGCGGACTCCCCGACGACATCGAGTTCCAGCTCGTCGAGCCGCTGCGCCAGCTGTTCAAGGACGAGGTCCGGATGGTCGGCCAGGAGCTCGGCCTGCCGGAGGAGATCGTCCAGCGCCAGCCCTTCCCCGGCCCCGGCCTCGGTATCCGGATCGTCGGCGAGGTCACCAAGGACCGGCTCGACCTGCTGCGCGAGGCCGACGCCATCGCGCGCGAGGAGCTGACCGCGGCCGGCCTGGACCGGGACATCTGGCAGTGCCCGGTGGTCCTCCTCGCGGACGTCCGCAGCGTCGGCGTCCAGGGCGACGGCCGCACCTACGGCCACCCGATCGTGCTGCGTCCGGTCTCGTCCGAGGACGCCATGACGGCGGACTGGTCGCGACTGCCGTACGAGACCCTGGCCAAGATCTCCACCCGCATCACCAACGAGGTCGCCGACGTCAACCGCGTGGTGCTCGACGTGACGAGCAAGCCGCCGGGCACCATCGAGTGGGAGTAGTCCCTCCCCTCAGCGCTCCACCGATGCCGCCGCCCGGTCCCACGGGCGGCGGCATCGCCGCGTTCCCGGCCGCGATCGATGGCCTGTGCCTCTGGCCACCTGCGGCGACCGGCGGTAACTTCCGATCCCGTACGCCTGATCCCGTACGCCCGGGAGCCCCGAGGAGTCGCCATGCCCGAGCCCACACCCGTACCCGTGGAACAGCTCCGCTTCGCCATGCCGCCCGTCCACACCTCCGTGGAGGAGGAGCGCGCCCACCGCAAGGAACGCCTGGCCGGGGCGCTGCGCCTGTTCGGCGAGTACGGGTACGAGGACGGCGTCTCCGGACACATCACGGCACGCGACCCGGAGTTCGGTGACTGCTACTGGGTCAACCCCTTCGGCGCTCCCTTCGAGGGGCTGCGCCCGGACGAGCTGATCCTGGTGAACGGCGAGGGCCAGGTCGTGGAGGGGGACCGGCACGTCAACCAGGCCGCGTTCGCCGTCCATGCCCAGGTGCACCGCGCCCGTCCCGATGTCGTCGCGGTCGCCCACACCCACTCCGTGCACGGCAGGGCGCTGGCCGCGCTGGGGGAACTCGTCGAGCCGATCACCCAGGAGGCCTGTGCCTTCTACGAGGACCACGCGCTCTACGACGCGTACACCGGGGTCGTCGTGGACGAGGACGAGGGGCGCCGGATCGCCGCCGCGCTCGGGGCGCGCAAGGCCATCGTGCTGCGCAACCACGGGCTGCTGACCGTGGGCGACTCGGTGGACGCGGCGGCCTGGTGGTTCCTCGCCCTGGAGCGCTCCTGCCAGGTCCAATTGGCCGCGCGGGCGGCCGGAAAGCCGGTCCTGATCGAGCACCGTGACGCGGTCACCACCCGCGAACAGCTCGGCAGCGACCTGGTCGCCTGGATCAATTACCAGCCGCTCTGGCAGCGAATCTCTCGAACATTCTGACGATCCCACCCGCCCGTGTGCCCCGATGTGGGAACCGCCCGCGCCGTACGGCACAATTCGCAGCAATCACAGTCGAGTTGGGTTGAACGACGGCTGTACCGGGGCGGGAAGGGGCGGAGTTCTCCGTGGCGTTGGAAGAGGCACGACTGGGCACGCACGGCGGTGGCTGTACGTGCGGCGACTGCCCGCACGGAGCGCGCCAGGGACACCGGCGCGCGGTGGCCGCCTTCCTGGCCAAGCGGGACGAACTCGCCGCGGGCCAGGGGCTTCCCGCCGGGGTGGCACAGTCCCCTTCCGCGACCCGGCAGTGGGTCTCGGACGAGCTGACCCAGTCCGCGCACGCCGTCGCCGACCGGGGCCGGGAGGCCGGTGACGCCTGGCTGTACCGGGTGTGGCAGCGCACCCTGGTCATCGTCTGGGGCGCCGTGGCCGTACTGGCCGTGACCGAGGCCGCCACCGCCATCGGGGCCGGCTGGACCAACGCCAGGACCGCGGGCCTGGCCGCCGGACTTGTCACTGCGGGGCTGCTCACCGCGGCCGCGCATGTCCACCGGGCGCGCGGCGGACTCCTCGCCCCGCTGATCGGCGAGGACAACCGGCTCTCCACCTCGCGCGTGGTCGCCGCGTCCTGGGTACTGCTCGCCGTCTTCGCCGTTCTCGTCCTCGCCCTCCAGCTGGCGGGCGCCTCCGGCCACGCACAGCGCGACGCGCTGATCGAGGGCCTGGACCTGGCGCGCGGTGCCGGGGTGGTGACCGTGCTGGCGCTGGTGTGCGCCATCGCGGTGGTCGTCCGGCGGGTGGTGAGCGTACGGGTGCTGTCCGGGCGGCTGCAGAAGCTGCGGGCGGACCGGCCGCGCGCGGCGGATCTGCTCACCGACGACTCGGGGCGGGGCGCGTTCACCGATGTGAGTTACGTGCTGGTGTCCACCGTCGCCGTGCTCTTCGCCGCGGTCCGGCTCGCCCGCCGGCCCGAGCAGCTGCCCGATCTGCCGTGGGGGCTCGCTCTGCTGGTGGCCGTCGCGGCGGCGGCCTACTTCGCCGGGAAGTACAGCGAGGGCGGCCGGCCCGTGGTGCTGTCGGTGGTCCGGGCCCGGGAGGCGGGTGACCTGGACGCGTCGATCAGGACCGGCGACGACATCGAGATCCGGGGTGCGGGGTTCGTGCCGCCCGGCGCCGGGACCCCGGACCGGCTGGCCCGCATGGTCGTGCGGATCGGCCCCGTCCACGTACACGTCCCGATGGTCCCGGTGACCGGCGGCTTCGCCAACCCGACCGACACCGTGCTGACCGTGCCCGTGCCGGTGGAGGTGGAGCCCGGAGTGGTCGAGGTGCAGGTGGTGACCGCGTCCGGGGCGGAGTCGAACCGCGTCGCGATCGATGTGACCGACTGACCCGGGCGCCGCGACGCCGTTGCACCCGGGCGCCGCACAGCTGTCGGACCCGGGCCGCACAGCTGTCGGACCCGGGCCGCACAGCTGTCGGACCCGCGCCGCACAGCTGCCGGACCCGCGCCGCACAGCTGCCGCATCCGTGCCGCACAGCTGACGTATCCGCGCCGCACCGCCGTAGCATCCGCGCGCGATGAACCCGACCGCGCACCTGGTGAGCCGAGTGTCCGGAGCGTACGTAAGGTCTGGTAAAGATCGAACAGTGCGGCGAGGGTCGAACGGTTTCTGTGGGCGGACCCGGGTGGTCCGGCGGCAGGACCGCGGAAGGCGGAAACCATGAGCGGATACAACCTGCACGGGCGCGGGCTGGGTGAGGCCAGGAACCTGGGGGAGCTGGCGCGCGAGCATGCCCTGCTGCCCCTGCGGATCTTCCTCGGCGTCACCTTCATCTACGCCTCGCTCGACAAACTGACCGACAGCGCCTTCTTCCACGCCACGGGAGCGGGATCGATCGGCGCGCAGATGACCGCTCTCCGCGACTCCGCCGCGATCCCGGCCCTCGTCGACCTCGCGCTGAAGAGCCCGGCCGGATTCGGATACGCCATCGCCTTCGGTGAACTCGCCGTCGGCATCGGCACGCTGCTGGGCCTGTGGACGCGGATCGCGGCACTCGGCGGGGCACTGATCTCGCTCAGCCTGTGGCTGACCGTCAGCTGGCAGGTCTCGCCGTACTACCTCGGCAACGACCTGATCTACCTCATGGCCTGGCTGCCGTTGCTGCTCGGCGGGGCCGCGACGTTCTCCGTGGACGCCGTCCGCGCGACACGGCGGCGGCGGATCCGGTAGGCGATCCAGGTCACCAGAACGGCCGTCCAGAGGCCGCCGGTGAACAGCGCGACGAAGAACTGCGGCGGGGCGTCCCAGAGGCCACCCGCATCCGCCGCGTACCCGGCGGCCAGGCCCAGCATCACCAGGCCCGCGACGGCCCGTCCGGGCCGGAACTCATGACGCGGCACGGTTGACCTCCACCTGTCCGTAGCCGACTTCCAGATCGAGCTCGATGGTGCCGCCCGGCCTGCCGCCCCCGGCCGGTTCCAGCGTCCGGCGCTCGTCCTGCGAGGCACGGATGTCCAGGTCGGCCCTGCTGCGCCCGTCCCGCACCACGATCGCGCCGACCCGGGTCGTCGCGTGCATCCTGACGGTGACCTCCCGGGGCACGTGCACCAGGACCCGGCCGGCCCTGGCCTCCACCCGGGTCCGGACCGTGTCGCCCCCGGGGACGGTGATCCGGGTGAGGTCCAGCTCCGCCTCCCCGGTGCCGACCGCGTAACGCGACTGCACCGAGGCGGCCGACACGGGCCGCCACTCCTCGCGCACCCAGTGGGTGGTGATGTCCTTGGGCAGGGCCGAGGCGCCCGCCAGCAGACCCGCCGTGATCATCGACAGGAGGAGCGTGCCGAAGCCCGTCCGGCCGACGAAGGCGCCGATCAGCATCCCGGCCCCGAACACCGCGAGCGCCGCGGACAGGCCGATCTGCAGACTCGTACCGAGCGGCTGGGAGCCCCAGCTCAGCCACGTGCCGAGGCCGCCCGCCACCAGCGCGGTCAGGAACACCGGGCCGGCGATGGACCACGGCCGCCGGAGCTCCCGCGACCGTCTCGGCGGGCAGAACGGGGCGTCGGCAGTCGCCCGGCGCGCACCCTCCGCCCGCCCGTCCAGCACGGCGTCCGGCGGGCCCCACAGATAGCCCGCCCCGGCCCCCGAGGCAGCCGTCCCGTCCTTGACGACCGGGTCGCGCCACCAGGACGGGCCGGACGGCGTCGGCGGCGCCTTCACCTCGGGCGGCGCGTCCGACACGACCCGGTCGGCAGCCGGACGCGCCCGCTCCTGCGGATCGGCCGTCCTGCGGTGCTGCGTCCAGACGGTGCAGCCGATGACCGCGAGCGAGAGCATCGCGGAGAACGCCAGCGTGCCGCTGTTGCCGAGCATGGACAGGAACAGACCGCAGCCGATCAGCGCACACAACACCGCGATCAGCGACGAACCCTCGACCCGGCCCGACAGCAGCCGGCGCGCCTCGTTCTCCTCCTCGCCCTCCAGCGGGATCAGCAGCCACGCGAAGCCGTAGAAGACCAGTCCGAGGCCGCCGGTCACGGAGAGCACTCCGAGCACGATCCGGAAGATCACCGGATCGACGTTGCAGTACCGGCCGAGCCCACCGCACACCCCGGCCACCGCCTTCTGCCGCGAGCTGCGGTGCAGCCGCGGTACGGGCCCGGGGGGCGGTACGACGCCGGGGGGCGCATCCTGGGGAACGGTCATGGCTCCATGGTGACGGGCACCGGCCCCGTCCGGCACCCGCCCCGACCCTGGCCGTTCCCTGATATTGGTCGGGCCCGACCCTGAGAGACCCGGACCTGTGGGACCCGGACCTGTGGGACCCGGAGCCTGAGAGAGATCCGGCCCCTGAGGGAACCGGACCCTGAGGGACCCGCGCGCCCACCGCACGGTCTCAGGGTGGAAGTGGGGGCCGACCCTGATGCCCTCACCCGCACGGACGTGTGACGATCGGGTCATGCCAGCCGCCCCGACCCGAGCCGCCAGCTCCCTCGTCCCCGACCCGGAGGAGCCGCCCCAGCGCAAGCTGTACCGCAGCGCCGACGGGCGTCTGCTCGGCGGCGTCGCACGCGGTCTCGCCGGACACCTCGGACTGCCGGTCGCCTGGGTCCGCTTCGTCTTCTTCGGGCTGTTCTTCGCGGACGGCCTCGGCGCGCTCCTGTACGCCGTGTTCTGGATCGTCGTCCCGCTCGGCGTCGGCGGTGTCGACGGTCCGCGCTCCCTCTTCGAGACCGCGCCCGACGGCACCCGCAGACTCCGCAAGCCCGACAAGGGCCAGGTCTTCGCGCTCATCGGGCTGCTCATCGGCGCCCTGATCTTCGTCGGCAACGTCGACATGGGCAGCAAGGCCGACCGCTACATCTGGCCCACCCTGCTGATCGGCGCCGGCTCCGTCCTGGTGTGGCGCCAGGCCGACAACGCCCGTCGCGCCCGCTGGATGGAGGTCGGCAACCGCCGCCAGGTCCTGCACCTGGCCCGGGGCCTCGCCGGAGTCGCCCTGGTCGGCCTCGGACTCGCCGGATTCATGGTCGTACGCGGCTCCGCGGCCCAGCTCGGCAACGTCCTCACCGCGGCCATCGCGGTGCTCACCGGCATCGCCCTGCTGGCCGGTCCCTGGCTCGTCCGGATGACCCAGGACCTCTCCGAGGAACGCCTGATGCGCATCAGGGCCCAGGAACGCGCCGAGGTCGCCGCCCATGTGCACGACTCGGTGCTGCACACCCTCACCCTGATCCAGCGCAACGCCGAGGACGCGGGCGAGGTCCGCAGACTCGCCCGCGCCCAGGAACGCGAACTCCGCAACTGGCTCTACAACCCCGAGGGCACCGGCAAGGACGAGGACGACGAGCCCGAGACCCTGGCCGAGGCGGTCAAACGCGCGGCGGCCGAGGTCGAGGACAAGCACGGCGTCCCGCTGGAGGTCGTCGTCGTCGGCGACTGCCCGCTCGACGAGAAACTGACCGCACAGATGCAGGCCGCACGCGAGGCGATGGTCAACGCCGCGAAGTACGGTGGCGAGGGCGGCGCCGTCCAGGTCTTCGCGGAGGTCGAGGGCCGTACGGTCTTCGTCTCGGTTCGCGACCGGGGCCCCGGGTTCGACCTGGATTCCGTACCGGGGGACAGAATGGGCGTACGAGAATCGATCATCGGCCGGATGCAGCGCAACGGCGGTACCGCAAGGCTGCGTTCGGTGCCCGGCGGGGGCACGGAAGTCGAGCTGGAGATGGAGAGGACGAGCGATGAACGGGACCACTGAGGCGACCGGGGGCCACGAGGGCCCGGAGCGCCGGGTACGAGTCGTGCTCGTCGACGACCACCGGATGTTCCGCACCGGAGTACAGGCCGAGATCGGCCGCACCGAGGAGACCGGTGTCGAGGTCGTCGGCGAGGCCGCCGATGTCGACCAGGCGGTCACGGTCATCACGGCGACCCGCCCCGAGGTCGTCCTCCTCGACGTCCATCTGCCGGGCGGCGGCGGCGTCGAGGTGCTGCGCCGCTGCGCCCCGTTCATGGGCGCGGTGGAGAACCCGGTGCGCTTCCTGGCGCTGTCGGTGTCGGACGCCGCCGAGGACGTCATCGGGGTGATCCGGGGCGGCGCCCGTGGCTATGTCACCAAGACCATCACCGGCGCCGACCTGGTCGACTCGGTCTTCCGGGTCCAGGACGGCGACGCGGTGTTCTCGCCCCGGCTGGCCGGCTTCGTCCTGGACGCCTTCGCCTCGACGGACGCGCCGCCGGTCGACGAGGACCTCGACCGGCTGACCCAGCGCGAGCGCGAGGTGCTGCGGCTGATCGCCCGGGGATACGCGTACAAGGAGATCGCCAAGCAGCTGTTCATCTCGGTGAAGACCGTCGAGTCGCATGTCTCGGCGGTGCTGCGCAAGCTCCAGCTCTCCAACCGGCACGAGCTGACACGGTGGGCGACGGCGCGGCGGCTGGTCTGAGCGGGACGCGGCGGGCGGCGGGCGCGGCGGCTGGTCCTAGCGGGACGCGGACAGCCCGTCAGGCGCCTTCACGTTCGGGGCCGAGCGAGATGTTCAGCTTCTCGCCGATCCGGCGGTAGCCGATCGCCGCGTAGATCCGCTCCACATCGGCGTCGCCCGGCTCCAGCCAGACCACCCGGCAGCCCCGCGCGAAAGCGGTCTCCGTCAGATGCGCGGAGAGGGCGGCCCCGATGCCCCGGCGGCGGAAGTCCGCCGCGACCGCCAGTCCCGCCAGCTCGCTGAGGCCGTCGACGGGGACCGAGCAGCCGCCCGCGCCCGCCGGGGTGCCCTCGACCGTGGCGAGGGCGGCGACCCCGCCGTCCGACGCGGCGGTGCGCAGCCACTGGGCCGTACCCGCCTCGGGCTCGCCCGTGCCGCCGTAGCCCAGGTGCTGGACGAGGGCCGCGGCCCGGAACTCCGCGTCCGTGACGGGCTCCGCCATCACCAGACCGTCCACCGGCTTCGGCCGCAGCAGACCGGCGGGGGAGCAGGCCAGCAGCGGGGCCCGGTTCTCCACCGTGAACCCGGCGGCCAGCAGCGCGGGTTCGACGGCCGGCGCAGAGGTGGGCAGGAACTCCAGGCGCGGCATCCGGTCCCGTTCCCGGAAGGCTCCGATCAGGGCGTCGAGTTCGGCGGGTGTCGGCTCCGCGCCCTGATCGGGGATGGCGTAGTTGGCGTACTTCAGGGACCAGCCCGGGTTGTACCGGATCACGAACGGGCCGACCCGGACATGGTCGGGGGAGCGCAGCGTGAGCGTACGGGCGTGGTCCTGGACATCGGCGTCCATGGGCATGTTCGGGTGTCCTTACGGCCGTTCCGGTTCGCAAGCCGGGACCCTACGCCACCCGGGTCGCTCCGGCGAACGGCATCTGGTCGATCGGCGCGACACGGACCGGCGCTCCCGGGCGCGGGGCGTGGATCATCTGGCCGTTGCCGATGTAGAGGCCGACGTGGCTGATGCCCGAGTAGAAGAACACCAGGTCTCCGGGGGCGAGTTCGGAGCGTGGGACGCGCCGTCCCGCGTCGATCTGGGTGTATGTCGTCCGGGGGAGCGAGACACCCGCGGAGCGGTAGGCGGCCTGGGTGAGGCCGGAGCAGTCGAACGAGGAGGGGCCGGTGGCGCCCCAGACGTAGGGCTTGCCCAGGGCGGTGTACGCGAAGGCGACCGCTGCGGCGGCGCGGGCGTTGGGCGCCTGGGCGGTGCCGCGCGGGGCGCCGCGGTCGGCGCGGGCGCTGCCCCGGCCGCCCTCGGAGGCGTCGTAGGAGGCGCGCTCGGCGGGGGAGAGGCGGGCCAGCAGCTGCCGGGCCTCGGCGAGCTTGGCGTGGACCGTGGCCTTGTGCTCCTTGAGGGCGGCCTGGCCGGCCGCGAGTTCGGCCAGCTGCCCGGCGGCCTCGGCGCGGACCTGGGCCACGTCCGCCACCTGGCGCCGCACGGCGCGGACCTCGGTGGCGCGCCGCTCGCCGGCCCGTTCCACATACGAGGCGCGCTGGAGGTACTGATCGGGGTCCGAGGAGAGCACCAGCCGCACGGAGGGATCGATGCCGCCGGAACGGTACTGCGCGGCGGCGTACGCACCCAGTTTGTCGCGCGCCGTGTTGAGCCGCTCGGTCCTGCGGGCCGCCTCGTCGCGCAGGGCGTCCACGGACTCGGCGGCGGCGGCCGCCTTCTCCTTGGCGCCGTTGTACTGCTCGGTGGCGACCTCCGCCTCCCGGTACAGCCGGTCCACCTCGGCCTTCACCTGGGCGGGCGTCGGTGCCGGATCGGCGTGCGCCGACCCCGGCAACGCGGCGGCGGTCGCGGCCCCGGCGAAGGCGAGCGTCGCCGCGGTGCGGGCAGCAGTGCCGGTGTACGGGCGCTGCTTGGGTTTCCGGTGCGCTGCCACGAGGGCGGGCGTCCTTCCTTTCGACGGCCCGCCGGGGTCTACCGACGGGCCCGCCCGGCCCGGCGACGGACCGCCAACAGGGGGAGCGGTCCGCCGCCGGAACCCTGGCGGGGTGACCGGGAACGCCGTCCGGGTGCGGATCGGCGGTGTGCCGGTCACCTGGCAGGGACGCTAAACCCGGGGCACGGGAAAGTGTTGTAATGACGCTTATTGTCCGAATTTGGCGTTGCGTTGCCCTCGTGTGATCGGGAGAATTGCACCAGAGTCAGGCAATTGGTGCATCGCACGGACAAGTGGTTACTAAGCCGCACCCGGCTGTGGAGTGCTGATATGGCCGGAGCTAGGCTGCGGAGCCATGCGTGTACTCATCGATGTCTTCGTCGCCCTGCACATCATCGGCATCGCCTCTCTGCTGGGCGGTTTCCTGACCCAGATGAAGGCGATGGGCGCGGGCACGGCACGGTTCGTCCCGGCCATGCTGCACGGCGCGCTGACCATGCTGGTCACCGGAATCGCGCTGGTCGGGCTCGACCAGGCCGACGACCACCCGGTGAACAACATAAAGATCGGCGTCAAGCTGCTGATCCTGGTCGTGATCCTCGCGCTCGTCTACGTCAAGCGCGACGACGAAAAGGTCGACAAGGGCCTCTTCGCCGCGGTCGGCGGACTGACGATCGTCAACATCTTCATCGCCACGCTCTGGACCTGAGCCCTCGCTCACGCCGCTGCCCGGACCCCATGGGGTCCGGGCAGCGGCGTTCTCGCGTGTGGGCGGGGAGAGGTCAGCCCGGCCGCACGCTCCCGTAGATCGGCATGTAGAAGATCGACTCCTCGCGCACGTTCGCCCCCGGCTTCGGCGCGTGGATCATCATGCCGTCACCCTTGTAGATGCCGACGTGGCTGATGTCGTCGTAGAAGAAGACCAGGTCACCGGGTTGCAGATCCGCCGTGGCGATCCGGGTGCCGACGTTCACCTGGTCCCAGGTGGTCCGCGGGATGTCGACGCCGGCCGCCTTCCAGGCCGCCTGGGTGAGCCCCGAGCAGTCGTACGAGGCCGGGCCGGTAGCCCCCCAGACGTACGGCTTGCCGAGCTGCGCCCTGGCGAACGCCATGACCTTCTCGGCCTTGGTGGAGGCGTCGGTGTCCGAGCCCGTGCCCGTACCGGTTCCCGTACCCGTCCCGCTCCCGGTGCCCGCTTCCTGGTCGGCCTTCTTGGCGGCCTCCTCGGCCTTGCGGTCGGCCTCGGCCTTCGCGGCGGCCTGCTTCTTCGCCAGTTCCGCGGCCTTGCGCCTGGCCTCGGCCTCCTTCTTGCGCTCCAGCTCCGCCAGACGCGCCTTCTCCTCGGCGGTCAGCTTCGACAGCAGGCTGCGGGCCTGGGACAGCTTCGTCTGGACGTTCTGCTTGCTGGTGCGCAGCGTCGTCTGCGACTCGGTGAGGGTCTCCAGGCTCGCCACGGCCTCGGCCCGCTGCTTGGAGGCCTTCGCCTGCTGCGTACGGAAGTCCGCCACCGCCTGCGTCTGGCGCGAGGTCATCCGGTCCATGAGGTGGGTCTGGTCGAAGAACGACTGCGGGTCGTCGGCCAGGAAGAACGTGGCGGTCGGAGCGAGGGCGCCGCCCCGGTACTGGGCGGCGGCGTAGGTGCCGAGCGTCCTGCGGGCCTCGTTCAGCTTCTCGGTGCGCCGGGCGACGTCGTCCAGCAGCGTGTCCACCTTGGAGCGCTGCTTGGCCGTCGCCTCCTTCGCCTGGTTGTACTGCTGGGTCGCGGTGCCCGCCTGCCGGTAGAGGCCGTCGACCTTCTTCTGCACGTCCTCGATGCTGGGCTTGGGGGCCGGGGCGGCCAGTGCGCTCTGCGCGGACAGCAGGGTCACCGACGCCAGCGCGGCCGTCGTGATCCCGACTGCCGGGCCGGTGCTGCGCACACGGGTGCGCGGTTTGCGATGCGACGCCAAGGCCGGCATCTCCTTCCGTGGACCGCCTACCGGGTTAGCTGTCGGGTTCGGGCGGAACGGAAGGCTGCCCTACGGTCCTGGTGGGGGATGCGGACCGATTCACCCCGGTGACGCGTGTGGGTCCCCGGTTCCGGACTCCCGCACGGGCAGCCCGGATTCGGCGTGGACGCCCGCTCGGCGTGGATCGCCTCTTGGGGGTACGGGCCGTCCGAACGAGCACGCTAGCCAACTCATGGTGCCGCTGTGAAGGTTGATGTTCGATATGCCCGATACATTTTCGTGACCTCGGCGCATCGGGGTGCCCAGCGGCAGGTGGGAGCCGCACCCGCTCCACACAGCGCGGTCTCCCGCTCGCTCTGTGTGCCCGCTCCCGGATGCGTGCTTCGTCACTCGGCCGCGGAGTGTCGGTGCGCACGCCTAGACTCGGGAGGCGATGAGCAGCCTCTTTGACGACAGTTTCCTGGCCGGCCTCCAGCACACGGAGGAAGAGCCCCCGCCGCCCCCCGAGGACTCCGCACCCGAAGCGGTGCCGGAGGGCCTTTTCGCGGGCGTTTTCGACGGGCCCCCGCCGCCCCGCGACGCGTACTACCGCGACGGGGCCCACCGCCCGGTCATCGATGCCGCGGCGCTGCTCGACGGGCTGAACACCGAGCAGCGCGCCGCCGTCGTGCACGCCGGATCGCCGCTGCTCATCGTCGCCGGTGCCGGTTCGGGCAAGACCCGCGTACTGACCCACCGCATCGCCCACCTGCTGGCCGAGCGCGGGGTGCACCCGGGCCAGATCCTGGCGATCACCTTCACCAACAAGGCCGCGGGCGAGATGAAGGAGCGCGTCGGACAGCTCGTCGGACCGCGGGCCAACGCCATGTGGGTCATGACCTTCCACAGCGCGTGCGTGCGGATCCTGCGCCGCGAGTCGAAGAGGCTCGGCTTCACCTCCTCGTTCTCGATCTACGACGCCGCCGACTCCAAGCGCCTCATGGCCCTGGTCTGCCGCGATCTCGACCTCGACCCGAAGCGCTTCCCGCCGAAGTCGTTCACGGCGAAGGTCTCGAACCTGAAGAACGAACTGATCGACGAGGAGACCTTCGCCGGACAGGCGGCCGACGGTTTCGAGAAGACGCTCGCCCAGGCGTACGCGCTCTACCAGTCCCGGCTGCGTGAGGCGAACGCCCTGGACTTCGACGACATCATCATGACGACGGTGCACCTGCTCCAGGCGTTCCCCGATGTCGCCGAGCACTACCGCCGCCGCTTCCGGCACGTCCTCGTCGACGAGTACCAGGACACCAACCACGCCCAGTACACCCTCGTACGGGAGCTGGTCGGCCCGGCCGGTCCCGAGGACGCCCCCGCCGAGCTGTGCGTCGTGGGTGACGCGGACCAGTCGATCTACGCCTTCCGCGGCGCGACCATCCGCAACATCCTCCAGTTCGAGGAGGACTACCCGGACGCGACCACGATCATGCTGGAGCAGAACTACCGCTCCACGCAGACGATCCTGTCCGCGGCCAACGCGGTCATCGAGCGCAACGAGAGCCGCCGCCCCAAGAACCTCTGGACCAACGCCGGCTCCGGCGCCCGGATCACCGGATACGTCGCGGACACCGAGCACGACGAGGCGCAGTTCGTCGCCGACGAGATCGACCGGCTGACCGACGCGGGCGACGCGAAGGCCGGCGACGTGGCGATCTTCTACCGGACGAACGCGCAGTCCCGTGTCTTCGAGGAGATCTTCATCCGCGTCGGCCTGCCGTACAAGGTCGTCGGCGGGGTGCGTTTCTACGAGCGCAAGGAGGTCAGGGACGTCCTGGCCTACCTCCGGGTGCTCTCCAACCCCGAGGACACCGTCCCGCTGCGCCGCATCCTCAACGTGCCCAAGCGGGGTATCGGCGACCGGGCCGAGGCGATGATCGACGCCCTGTCGATGCGCGAGAAGATCTCGTTCCCGCAGGCGCTGCGCCGCGTCGACGAGGCGTACGGCATGGCGGCCCGCTCGTCGAACGCGGTGAAGCGGTTCAACACGCTGATGGAGGAGCTCCGCACGATCGTGGAGTCCGGCGCGGGACCGGCGGTCGTGGTGGAGGCCGTCATGGAGCGGACCGGCTATCTCGCCGAACTCCAGGCATCCACCGATCCGCAGGACGAGACCCGCATCGAGAACCTCCAGGAGCTTGCCTCCGTGGCCCTGGAGTTCGAGCAGGACCGGGCGGAGGAGGAGGGCGCGGGCACACTCGCCGAGTTCCTGGAGAAGGTCGCGCTCGTCGCCGACGCCGACCAGATTCCCGACGAGGACGAGGACGGCTCCGGCGTCGTCACGCTGATGACGCTGCACACCGCCAAGGGCCTCGAATTCCCGGTGGTCTTCCTGACCGGCATGGAGGACGGCGTCTTTCCGCACATGCGGGCGCTGGGGCAGGTCAAGGAGCTGGAGGAGGAGCGCCGGCTGGCCTACGTCGGCATCACGCGCGCCCGCGAGCGGCTCTACCTCACCCGGGCGGCGATGCGCAGTGCCTGGGGCCAGCCCTCGTACAACCCGCCGTCGCGGTTCCTGGAGGAGATCCCGGACCAGCACCTGGAGTGGAAGCGCAAGGGCCCGATGGCGGCGCCGGCGGGACCGACGTCGGGCATCACCTCGTCGCTCTCCGCGTCCCGTGCGCGCTCCGGCCCCTCGGGCTTCGCGACCCGGCGGACCTCGGACAAGCCGACGATCACGCTGGCGGCAGGCGACCGGGTCACCCACGACCAGTTCGGCCTGGGCACGGTGACGGCCGTCGAGGGCGTCGGGGACCAGGCCAAGGCCACGGTCGACTTCGGGGACGAGCGCCCGAAGAAGCTGCTCCTGCGGTACGCCCCGGTCGAGAAGCTGTAGCGCCGCCCGGCTCCCGGCTCCCGGCTACCCGGCTTTCCGGCTTCTCCTGCGGGTGACCGTCGGCAGGAGAAGGCCGCAGCCTGGCTTGATCGGGTTGGGCCCGGCCCGGGTTGGGCCCGGCCCGGACCGGCTCAGTTGGTCGGCCCGGCTCAGTTCGGGTTGACGTTGTGGCTGCGGAGCCAGGGCAGCGGGTCGATGGCCGCGCCGCCGCCGGGCCGCACCTCGAAGTGCATGTGCGGGCCGGTCGAATTGCCGGAGTCGCCGGAGTACGCGATGACGTCACCGGCCTTGACCGAGCCCGAGCGGATCCGGGTGCTGCTGAGGTGGCAGTACCAGGTCTCGGTGCCGTCGGCCGCGGTGACGATGGCCATGTTCCCGTAGGCGCTGTTGAACTGCGTACGGACGGTGCCGTCGGTCGCCGCCATCACCGGCGTGCCGTAGTCGACGGGGAAGTCGATGCCCGTGTGCACGGACATCCAGTTGACGCCCGCCTGGCCGAAGTACGCGCTGAGCCGGTGATCCTTGACCGGCATGACGAACTTGGGGCGCAGGGCCTCCTTGCGGGCGGCTTCCTCCGCCCGCTTCTTCTTCTCGGCGGCCTGCCGCTCCTTCAGGTCGATGCGTTCCTGGGTGCGGCTGGCGCGGTCGGCGAAGTTCTCCGCATCGGCGCTGAGGTTGGCCAGCTGGGTGTCCAGCTCGTTGTTGGCCGCGACGGGCTTGACCGTGCCGGGGTCGGCGGCCGCCATCGTCGTGGTCTCGTCCTTCTTCTCCTCGCCGCCGCCCATGCCGCCCACGGAGGCTGCGGCGATGCCCGCCACGCTCATCACGCAGGCGGACGGAACGGCGACGGTGAGAAGCGCGGAACGCTTCGCGGGAGTACGCCTGCGGCTGCGGCTGCCGCCACCGCTGCGCGTGACGGGACGGCCTGCCGGGCGGTGGCCGGCGTCCTGTGCGGATCCGTGGCCGCCGTTGTGCGCGTCGGCATCGGTTTCGCTGTCGGTGTGGGTTTCGGCGTGGGCGCGGGCGTCGGTGTGATCGACGGCCTCGGTGTGATCGTCGGCCTCGGTGGGGGCGCTGCCGGTGGCCTCTGCGCCGGGGCCCGTCTCCGAGAGGCCGAACTCGGCGGTCCGGTAGGGCTCGTACGGATCGTAGGAGGCCTGCTGCTCGTAGGCGGTCTCGTGGGTGACCTGCTGCTGCTCGTACGTCGCTTCGTGGGAGACGTGCTGTCCGTACGCCGCTTCGTGGGAGGCCTGCTGTTCGTACGCTGCTTCGTGGGAGGCCTGCTGTTCGTAGGCCTCGTTGGCTCCGTACGGGGGCTGCGCCGTCCGTTCGGATTCCTGCGGCGACATCGCGGTGTGCACGGATTGCTGTTCGTGCTCGGGCGTGGCGCCGGTGTTCCAGGCGGTGGCGTCGTAGGCGCCGGTGTCGTATCCCATGGTTCCGGCGCCGGCCGCCCACTGGCCGTTCTGCTGCTGCCACGTGGTGGTGTCCCACTGCCCGGAGGAGTCCGGGGAGCCGTGCTGGGCCGGGATCGTGTGGCCGTGGCCCAGGTCCGCCGGGATCCAGGTCGCGCCGGTGTCGTACTGCGGGCTGCCGGTGGTGTCGTACGGGTGCTGCTGGGGCTGCTGGGTGGGGGCCGCGTAGCCGACGGTGTGGCCGTAATCGGCCGTGCGGTGTGCGCCCGTGTCCCACTGGGAGGTGTCGTATGCGCCGCTGTAGTCGGCCTGGCCGCTGCCGTACGGGGCGGCGTAGGCCGCCGTGGTGTCGTACGAGCCGTCGTAGTCGCCGGGGAGGGAGCCGAAGAGCGGGTCGCTGTCGAAGCCGCCCGTTGGGGGGCCGTCGTATCCGGCGTACCCGGCGTAGGGGTGCTGGTCGTTCACCAACTTCTCTCTCGCCTCGGCAGCAGGACCAGTATCTCCGGGGTCCGGTGGGGACTCCGGGGAAGCAGTGGCCGCGACTGTACCCGGCGGTATGCGACACGGACAATCTTCGACGGCCTCCCGGCGCTCAGGAAACGGGCAATCGGCCGTCTTTCGGCGGGCTGCTCACACACCCTTGGCTCTATGTTCGAAATTCGTTCTATTCGTTGGGGGAGTGGCGTGCAGGCCGTACGGGGTAAGTCTTCCGGAATGTGCGGGATTCAGGCGACCGAGGTGGCGTCGGCCGGTCCGTGAGCCGTCGCGGGGGTATCGAGCGCCCGGCGGATACCGGCCGCTACGGCGGGGTGCACGAGCAGGGCGAGATGGCCCACCCCGCTGACGCGCACGTTCACCGCGTCGAGGTCCGGGTGGTCGATGCAGGCCGCTTCGACGGGGGTGATCACTTGGTCCAGCTCGCTCCAGAAGCTGACGAACCGGGTACGGCAGCCGGGTGCGGGCAGCCTCAGCTCCTCGATCGGCGCCGAACCGCCGCGCATCTGGCGCACGATGGGGTGGACCCCGGCCAGCGGGGCGGCGGAGGTGCCGCCGTGCGGCGTGCCGAGCGTGACGAGGGTGCGGACCCGTCGGTCACCGCCCAGCCGCTGGACGTAGTAGCGCGCTATCAGGCCACCGAGGCTGTGCCCGACGATGTCCACCTCGCGGTGGCCGGTGCGGGCGCAGATCTCCTCGATGTGCAGGCTGAGCAGTTCGGCGGCCGTGCGGATGTCGCAGGTCAGCGGGGAGTAGTTGAGTGATTCCAGGTGGCGCCATCCGTGCCGGGCCAGTGAGCGGCGCAGCAGGACGAAGACGGAGCGGTTGTCGATGAATCCGTGCAGCAGCACGACGGGAGGCCGGCCGGGGAGGCCGGGGAGAGCGGTGGTCGGGGTGGGGGTTTCTGCGGGGGCGGTCGGGGGTGCGGATGCGGGCGCCGGGCCGGTCGTGGGTGCGGGTGCGGGGCCGGTCGTGGGTGCGGGCGTCGGGCTGCCGGTTGCGCCTGGCGTGCCGGCTGTCGTGGCCGTTCGTGTTGCTGTTGCTGCTCCTGTTTTTGTTCCTGTTCCTGTCCTTGATGCCGTTGCCGTTGCCGTTGCCGTTCCGGCGGTGGGGGGCCGCTCGTTGGTGATGCCGGTGGGATAGAGGAGTGCGTGCCCTGCGAGTACGACCAGCTCAAGGGCGTTTGCCTTCAGCAGGGCGGCGGACAGGCGGACCGGCGGGAACGGGGCGGACGGCAGCTGGGTGGTGCACGTACACAGTCGGCGCAACAGCAAGGGGAGAAGGGGAAGGAAAGGCGGGGTCTTCATGGTCGACCTCCTGCTCCGGCGCACCCGGGGTGGAGCGGCTCGCTCCTCGTATGCCCTCGTGGGGCGCCATGGCGGAGGCCCAGGGCGGCAGGCCGCCGTCCGGGACGCGCTGCCCGCCGTGCCCTCCAGATCACCTTCGGTGACCGGAGGCGGGCAGGTGGTGGGCCGAACCACCGTGCCGTGCGGCTGACGGCGCGGTGGTACGGCGACCTCGTCGCGGCTCCCCTGGCGGCCGGTCCCGCACGGCAGGACTGCCGCGTGCTGCGGGAACGGCGCCCGGTGAACATGTCCCACGTGTGATTTCCCCCTCCCCGTCCACCGCGAAACGGCGGCTTGCGGGATGCTGGCGATAACGTTCGTTCACATTCCCCGGCTTTCGGGCGCGGGAGACGCATGTGGAGGCAGTGATGGGTGTGACCGGTCCGATCCGTGTGGTGGTGGCCAAGCCAGGCCTCGACGGCCATGACCGCGGGGCCAAGGTGATCGCGCGGGCGCTGCGTGACGCGGGTATGGAGGTCATCTACACGGGGCTCCACCAGACACCTGAGCAGATCGTGGACACCGCGATCCAGGAGGATGCCGACGCCATCGGTCTCTCGATCCTCTCCGGTGCGCACAACACGCTTTTCGCGAAGGTGATCGAGCTGCTGAAGGAGCGCGACGCGGCGGACATCAAGGTGTTCGGCGGCGGCATCATCCCGGAGGCGGACATCGCGCCGCTGAAGGAGCAGGGCGTCGCGGAGATCTTCACGCCGGGGGCGACGACCGTCGCGATCGTCGACTGGGTGAACGCCAACGTCCGCCAGCCGGCCGAGGCCTGAGTTCGAGGCTGACGGCTGAGTACGGCGCCGCACAGCGCCGCACGGCGGCGCATGCCGGAGACGGGCTGCTCCCTGGAGACGAGTCGGCGCGCGGGCAGCGATGCGGGCGGGGCCGTCCGGGCGGGGCCCTTCGCGCAGGGCCGTCCGCGCAGGGCCGTCCGGGCGGGCCGGGCAGAGGCGCCGGACGCCACACGCGCGGGTCGTACAGGGCGCTCGTCCGGAGGCCCTCCCCACCACTGCCTCGGACCGTCCCCGGGACGGCCCCGGCCTGCGCCGGACCCCAGTCTCGGTTCGTCCCGTGCCCCGGGCTGCGCCGGATCCCAGTCTCGGGCGGCCGTTCCTCTGTGGCCCTGCCTCGGGCCGGCCACCCCCCGCCCTTGCCTCGGGCCGGCCGGCTCCGGGTGCCGCCCGCTGGCTCAGGGGCGGTGGCCCGGTCTGAGCTCCAGGTCCATCGCAGCGCGCAGCCGCAAGGTGGAGACCAGGCGCTGGAACGCCTCGGACCAGTAGCCGTTCGCGCCCGGTGAGGCGTCCGCGGGTTCGTCCGGTGTGGTGGTGAGGACCTCCAGCCGGTCCGCCTCGGCAGGGTTCAGGCAGCGTTCGGCGAGGCCCATGACCCCGCTGAAGCTCCAGGGGTAGCTGCCGGCGTCCCGGGCGATGTCGAGAGCGTCCACGACGGACCGTCCGAGCGGCTCCGCCCACGGTGTCGGGCAGACCCCCAGCAGCTGGAACGCCTCCGACAGGCCGTGGGCCGCGATGAACCCGGCCACCCAGTCGGCCCGTTCGGCGGCGGGCAGGACATCCAGGAGCTTCGACCGCTCGGCGAGCGACGCCGTACCGGGGCCGTTCGACGGAGGCAGGGAGGGGGCGCCGAGCAGTGCCCGTGCCCACTCGGGATCGCGTTGCCGCACCGTCGCCCGGCACCAGGCCGCGTGCAGCTCCTCGCCCCAGTCGTCGGCCACGGGCAGCGCGACTATCTCCCCGGCGCCGCGGCCACCGAACCGTGTCGTCCACACGGACAGCGGGGACGACTCCACCAGCTGTCCCAGCCACCACGACCGTTCGCCCCGCCCCGACGGCGGCAGCGCCACCACTCCGTCACGCTGCATCGCCGCATCGCATTCGTGCGGGGCCTCCACGGCCACGGACGGTCCGGTCCCGGTGAGGCCGGGGCTCACGCAGGACAGGGCGCGGGCCGCCATCCGGTGGGCCAGCGCCGATCCGGGGAGTGCGGACAACAGCTCGGCGGCCGTGGCGCGCACATTACGGCTGCGGTCGGCGAGAACCTGCTCCAGGAACTCCTCGTCGGCTTCGGACAACCCGGTGCGCAGGGAGTCGATGAACATCATCCGGTCCTCGGCCCGCTCCGTGGACCAGGTGGTGGCGAGCAGGGCAAGGGCGGCGTTCGCGTCATGCACCCGCACGGCGGACAGCAGAGCGACGCGTTCGGCGAACAGGCCCTCCTCCCAGAGCCGGGCCACCGCCTGTCGGTCCGTCACCTCGGGGAGCAGCGCACTGCCGGACGCGCCGCGCAGTGCGAACTTCCACTCGGGGTTCAGCCCGGCCAGCCACAGCCCGCGCAGCCCGGCGAACGCCAGGGCCTGGGGACGCAGATCGGTCCGCGCCCGAGCCGCGTCCAGCAGGAGCGGCAACGCGGCTTCCGGCGCCCGGTATCCGTGCAGATTGGCGGTGGCGAGCCACTGCGGGAGCAGCTCCATGAGATCGGGGGCCGTGCCGCGCCTGCCGCCCGAACCGTGCGGCGCCGCACGGTCCGTGAGCAGCTGTGCCAGCCGGCTCCTGGCGGCCTCCGGCAGCGCGGGCCGAGGATCGGACGGGGCCGGACGGGGCCGGGGTGCGGCGGGGGCGGGCAGCAGGCCCGCCCGGCGCCGCACGGTGTGCAGGGCGGCAGCGTCCAGCAGCGCGACCGCCGCGCCGTCCGGCCCGGTGCCGGGCTCCGTCCCGGGCGGGCGGCGGTCCGTGCCGAGCAGCGCCGAGGTGACCAGTTCCTCCCACGGAGGAAACACGGGCCTTCCGGCGGACGTGGTGGTTGCGGCGCCCGTCCGGGGTGCGGCCGAGGGTGCGTCCGTGGGTGCGGGCGGAGGCGTGGTCGCAGGCGTGGTCGTGGTGGTGGTCGTTGTGGTGCGATGCATTGCTCCTCCTCCTCGGGTCAGATGAGCTGCACGATCGTGGCGGTGGCGGTGGCGGTGGCCGTCGTGCCGGTTTCGGCGGCGACGCCGGAGTCCGCTCCTGCGCCCGTCGCCGGATCCGGCGACGCGTCGTCGTCACCGCAGCTCCTGGCCGGCCAGGCGGCGAGCGGGTCGAAGCCGCGGTGACCGCACTCCCCGAAGACGGTGAGCGGGCGGCCGCCGGAGAGCGCGACGAGCTTCCACAGCGCGGGCCGGGACAGGGCGGTGGCGGTGACGGGCAGGGCCGCATCGCCTTCCGCGTCCGCCAGTTGCCAGCCGTCCGGGGACGGCACGGGTATGACATCGCGCAGCGTCACCGGCCAGGAGTCCAGCCAGGGGTCGTCGCCCAGCGCCCTGCCGTACGCGGCGATCGCCCCGGTGACCGGAACGCCCGGAGGCGGCGATCCGCTCGGCACCGGCAGGCCGAACTGCGGGCCCAGCTCGGCCCGTAGCTGCCCGGCTCCCTCGTAGGGCGTGATTTCGGCGTCGAGGGTGACGCCCACCGGGAGAGCCTGACCGGGGGAGCGCCCGGCGGCCCCGAAGGACAGCAGCAGCACGAGGCGGCCCGATTCCCTGCCGTGCAGCCAGATGCGGCGGGTGACGATCTTGCCCTCGGGCGTGTCGTACTGCGCGAGGACCAGCCAGCGGTCACGGATCGGCGGCCCGCCCGCGGTGGCCGGCAACCCCACGCGGGTGCGGACCGTCGCCGCGAGCGGCAGCGGGAGCCGTTCGATGCCCAGCCACGCCGTGTCCAGCAGATGGAGCAGCGCGCACTCCTCCAGCAGTCGCACCGGCCAGCCCGGCCCGGAGGACGCGATCGCCCCCAACTCCCTTACGCGTCCTGCCAGTCCGGGCGCCTGCGCGTCGATCATGCGGGCGGCCGTCTCCTCCCACAGCCCGTACCCCGACTGTTCGGCTGCGGCCAGCCCGCCGCGCAGCAGGTCGGCCAGGCGCTGCTCCAGCTCCTGTGCGCCGCCGTCGATCCGCTCCGCCCGGCGCTCGGCACGGCGTCGGGCGGCCTCGGGATCCGCGGGGCCCACGCTCCCGCTTGCGGCCCTCTCCTTGACCTCGGCGCGGGCGCGACGGCCCGTCAGCCATTCCTCGGCCCAGTCGGGTGGAACGCCGGCGGGCAGCGCCGATCCGTCGGACGCGAGGAGCAGCAGCAACCCCAGCGCGTGCTTGCACGGGAACTTGCGGCTGGGGCAACTGCACTTGTAAGCGGGCCCGGTGGTGTCGATCACCGTCCGGTACGGCTTGCTCCCGCTTCCCCGGCACAGCCCCCACACCGCGCCCGACGCATCCCCTCCGGTGTCCGACCACGGACCGGCCGAACCCAGCTTGTTCCCCGCCTTGCGTGAAGCGTCATCAGGAGCCAGGGCCAGGACCTGCTCCACCGTCCAGCGCGCCGCCGGAGCAGCGGCGCCCAAGGGTTCTCCCCCGTCAGTCAGCAGCATGGGAACGACGGTAGGCCGCACCACTGACAACTGGCCCTGACCTGCGGGAAGGTCGATTGTCAGTGCCATGGTGCACCGTGGGAACCACATCAGGTCGACCGATCTGGAGGGGGATCCATGACCGTGTCCGCAAACACCGAGACCACCGCAAACGCCGTGACCACCGCAGGCACTGCGACCACCGCAAGCACTGCGACCACCGCGACCGGTGCGACAGCCACAACCACAGCCACAGCCGCAGCCACCGGTGCCGAAGTCCTGCGCCCGCATGCCGAGGATGCCTTCGCCGACGAGCTGAAGGCGCTCGCCGCGGCCGACGACCGTCCCCGGCCCGAGCGCTGGCGCCTGTCGCCGTGGGCCGTCGCCACATATCTGCTGGGCGGCACCCTGCCCGGCGGTGCGGTGATCACACCCAAGTACGTGGGCCCGCGCCGCCTCGTGGAGGTCGCCGTCACCACCCTCGCGACCGACCGGGCGCTGCTGCTTCTCGGCGTGCCCGGCACCGCCAAGACCTGGGTGTCCGAGCACCTTGCGGCGGCCGTCAGCGGCGACTCGACCCTCCTCGTCCAGGGCACGGCCGGCACCCCCGAGGAAGCCGTCCGCTACGGATGGAACTACGCCCAGCTGCTCGCGCACGGCCCCAGTCGTGACGCGCTGGTGCCCAGCCCGCTGATGCGGGCCATGTCCGAGGGCATGACCGCCCGGATCGAGGAACTCACCCGCATCCCCGCCGATGTGCAGGACTCGCTGATCACGATCCTGTCGGAGAAGACCCTGCCACTGCCCGAGCTGGGCCAGGAGGTCCAGGCCGTCAGAGGCTTCAACGTCATCGCCACGGCCAATGACCGCGACCGAGGGGTCAACGAGCTCTCCAGCGCGCTGCGCCGCCGCTTCAACACCGTGGTCCTGCCGCTGCCGGCCACCCCCGAGGCCGAGATCGACATCGTCTCGCGCCGCGTCGACCAGGTCGGGCGCTCACTCGACCTCCCGCCCGCGCCCGACGGGCTCGCGGAGATCCGCCGTGTGGTCACGGTCTTCCGCGAGCTGCGCGACGGGGTCACCACCGACGGCCGCACCAAGCTCAAGTCCCCCTCCGGGACCCTGTCCACGGCCGAGGCCATCTCCGTCGTCACCAACGGCCTTGCCCTCGCGGCCCACTTCGGCGACGGCGTGCTGCGCCCGGGGGATGTGGCGGCAGGCATCCTGGGCGCGGTCGTCCGTGATCCGGCGGCCGACCGCGTGGTATGGCAGGAGTATCTGGAGACCGTGGTGCGCGAGCGGGACGGCTGGAAGGACTTCTACCGCGCCTGCCGTGAGGTCTCGGTATGACGGGCGCCCGGCCGTCGGGGCCGCTGCTGCTCGGGGTGCGGCACCACGGCCCGGGGTCCGCCCGCGCCGTCCGGGCCGCCCTCGACGCGGCCCGCCCGCAGGCGGTGCTCATCGAGGGCCCGCCCGAGGGTGACGCGCTGCTGCCGCTCGCCGCCGACGAACAGATGCGGCCGCCCGTCGCACTGCTCGCCCACGCGGTGGACGACCCGGGACGGGCCGCGTTCTGGCCGCTCGCCGCGTTCTCGCCCGAGTGGGTCGCGATCCGCTGGGCGCTGGCACACGGCGTCCCCGTCCGCTTCATCGACCTGCCCGCGGCGCACTCCCTGGCCATGACGGAGGAGGGCGAGGGGGCGCGGGGCGGCCCGCAGCCCGAGGACCCGGATGGGGACGACGGGCCCCGGCCCGTTCCCGTCGACCCGATCCGGGTGCTGGCCGAGACGGCTGGATACGACGACCCCGAGCGCTGGTGGGAGGACGTGGTCGAACACCGCGTACCCGGCGTCCCGGGCGGTCCCGGTGCGCATGACGCACTCGGCGTGGGCCCCGGCGCGCCCGGAGTCCCCGGCGCCGCTTCCGCCGCCGATCCCCTCGCCGCCTTTGCCGCGCTCGGCGAGGCGATGACAGCCCTGCGCGAGGTGTACGGGGACGGCGGACACCCCAGGGACGCGGTCCGGGAGGCGTACATGCGCATCCAACTCCGGGCTGCTCGAAAGGAGTTCGGCGGCGCCTTCGCCGTGGTCTGCGGTGCCTGGCATGTTCCCGCTCTCGAAGCGAGGACGACGCAGACCGCCGACCGGGCGCTTCTCAAGGGCCTCCCCAAGGTCAAGGCCGAGCTGACCTGGGTGCCCTGGACCCATCAGCGGCTCGCCCGGCACAGCGGATACGGGGCCGGGATCGACTCGCCGGGCTGGTACGAGCACCTCTTCGCCTCCCCGGACCGGCCGGTCGAACGCTGGATGACCAAGGTCGCCGGACTCCTGCGCGCCGAGGACCGGTTCGTGTCCTCCGCTCATGTCATCGAGGCGGTCCGGCTCGCCGACACCCTGGCTGCCGTGCGAGGCAGACCGCTCGCCGGACTGGGCGAGACCACCGACGCCGTCCGCGCCGTGATGTGCGACGGCTCCGACGTGCCGCTCGCCCTCGTCCGGGACCGTCTGATCGTCGGCCTCACGCTCGGGGAAGTGCCGGACACCGCCCCCGCCGTGCCGCTGCAGCGCGACCTCAACCGGCAGCAGCGCACCCTTCGCCTCAAACCGGAAGCCGCCGACAGGGAGCTGGAACTCGACCTCCGCAAGGACACCGACGCGGCGCGCAGCCGGCTCCTGCACCGGCTGCGCCTCCTGGGCATCGGCTGGGGCGAACCCGCCGAGGGACGCGGGAGCACGGGCACCTTCCGGGAGAGCTGGCGGCTGCACTGGGAGCCCGAGCTGTACGTACGGGTCGCGGAGGCGGGTGTCTGGGGCACCACCGTGCTCTCCGCCGCCACCGCACGCGCCGAGTCGGACGCCCTCGCGGCCACCACGCTCTCCGAGGTGACCGCCCTCGCCGAGCGGTGCCTGCTCGCCGGACTGCCCGAGGCACTTCCCACCGTGATGCGGGTACTCGCGGACCGCGCAGCCCTCGACGCCGACGTCGGCCACCTCGCGGACGCCCTGCCGGCCCTGGCCCGCACCCTGCGCTACGGGGACGTCCGCGCGACGGACACCACAGCGCTGGGGGAAGTGGCGGCCGGAATCGCGGAGCGGATCTGCGTAGGACTGCCGCCCGCCTGCACCGGCCTCGACGCGGACGGGGCCGCCGCTCTGCGCCGTCAGCTGGATGGCGTTCACACGGCGATCGGTCTGCTCGCCGGGGCCGTACCGGCGAACGCGGACGGGCTGCGCGAGCGCTGGCGAGCCGTTCTGCACCGGCTGACCGTCCAGGACACGGTCGCCGGTGTGATCCGTGGCCGGGCCGCCCGGTTGCTGCTCGACGAAGGACACCTCGCGCAGGACGAGGCTGCCCGGCTGATGGGCCTTGCCCTCTCACCCGGCACCCCGCCCGCGGACGCCGCCGCATGGATCGAGGGCTTCGTCGGCGGAGCGGCAGGCGGCGGCATGCTCCTGCTCCACGACGACCGGCTGCTCGCCCTGGTCGACGCGTGGCTCACGGGTGTCCCCGCGGACACCTTCACCGATGTGCTGCCGCTGCTGCGGCGCACCTTCTCGGCGTACGAGCCGGGAGTGCGGCGCACCCTGGGCGAACTTGTCCGGCGTGGCCCGGCCGTCGGCACGGCCCCGGGCACCGGAGCGGTGCCCGGCCGCGAGTCCACGGCACCCGGATTCGGACCCGTCCTCGACGGGGCGCGAGCGGACGCGGTGGTGCCGGTGCTGCGTCTGCTGCTGGGCCTGGACATCGAACCTCCGGACGGGCCGACGAGTGAGCGGACGAATGAGCCGCCGAGCGGGACGCCGGACGAGCCGCAGATCGGGGCTGCGAACGAGCCGCCGACCGGGACCGCGGCGGGGACACCCGACAACCACCACGAGGAACGGCTGGGGGCAACGGGATGACGACAGGAACCGGCTCGGAAGCGGTCGCAGACACGGACAGGACTGCAGAAACGGACGCGGTCGCGGTCGCGGTCGCAGACACGGACAGGACCGCAGAAGCGGACACGGACGCGGGGAGCGGGGCAGTGGCGACGACCGCAACGCCACAAGCCTTCTCGGACGGTGGGGAGCGGCTGCGGCGGTGGCGCCTGGTGCTGGGCGCGGAGAGCACCGGACAGGCCCTCACCGGCCGCGACGCCGCGATGGACGGTGCGCTGACCGCGCTCTACGAGAGCGGCAGCCGGTCCGGAGGCAGGGGCGGCAGCGGACGATCGGCCGGACTCGGGGCCTCCGCCCCGTCCGTGGCCCGCTGGCTCGGCGACATCCGTACGTACTTCCCGACGTCCGTCGTCCAGGTCATGCAGCGTGACGCCATCGACCGGCTCGGCCTGTCCGGGCTGCTGCTGGAACCGGAGATGCTGGAGGCCGTCGAGCCGGACGTCCATCTCGTCGGCACCCTGCTCTCGCTCAACAAGGCCATGCCCGAGACGACGAAGGAGACGGCAAGAGCCGTTGTGCGCAAGGTCGTCGAGAAGCTGGAGAAGCAGCTCTCCACCCGGACCCGGGCCACGCTCAGAGGCGCTCTGGACCGGTCCGCGAAGGTCGCCCGGCCCCGGCACCACGACATCGACTGGAACCGCACCATCAGGGCCAACCTCAAGAACTACCTGACCCTCCCCGGCGAGGACGGGGCCGGCACGATCGTCCCCGAGCGGCTCATCGGCTACGGGCGGGCCGCGCAGTCCGTGAAGAAGGACGTCATCCTCTGCATCGACCAGTCGGGCTCGATGGCGGCGTCCGTCGTGTACGCCTCGGTCTTCGGCGCCGTCCTCGCCTCCATGCGCTCGCTGCGGACCAGACTCGTCGTCTTCGACACGGCGGTCGTCGACCTCACCGACCAGCTCGACGACCCGGTCGACGTGCTCTTCGGCACGCAGCTCGGCGGCGGCACCGACATCAACCGGGCGCTGGCCTACTGCCAGTCCAGGATCACCCGTCCGGCCGACACGGTCGTCGTGCTCATCAGCGATCTCTACGAGGGCGGTATCCGTAACGAGATGCTGAAGCGGGTCGCCGCGATGAAGGCGTCCGGGGTGGGGTTCGTGACCCTGCTCGCACTCTCCGACGAGGGCGCGCCCGCCTACGACCGGGACCACGCGGCGGCGCTCTCCGCCCTGGGCGCTCCCGCCTTCGCGTGCACGCCGGACCTCTTCCCGGATGTGATGGCGGCCGCGATCGAGAAGCGGCCCCTGCCCATACCGGACACGGAACCCCAGCGGTAGCCGGGCAGGACCCGGCCCCGACCGGTACCCGGGCAGGGAGCGCACCCGTGCCCGGGCATGGGGCGCACCCGTACCCGGGCACGGAGCCCCGCCGACCGCCGACCGCCGACCGCCGACCGCCGACCGCCGACCTGCCGACTGACGACTGCCGACCTGCCGACCTGCCGACCTGCCGACTGCCGTCCGCCGACCCGCCGGTGACAGGGGCCTGCGTGACCTGGGACGGTTCGCGCGCGCATCGTCGCGTCGGATGCCGACCCGCCGTCGCCCCGGGCCGTTTTGTCCACCGCGACCCGGCCACCAGCGTGATCTGTGACCGTAATCACCGCCCAGGTGGGATCTGCGATTTAGGGTCATGCGGGGCTCGGGGATAACCTGCGAGACGGACATGCCGCGTATTCGGTCACCGTGTGCGCTTTCCTTGTGACAGAGCAGTCACGTTGCCCCTCGCGGCACGCCCACGCAGAAAACCAACCGCGAGACCATTTGATAAGGGACGGACGCGCGTGGACCTGTTCGAGTACCAGGCGAGGGACCTCTTCGCCAAGCACGGTGTACCGGTGCTGGCCGGTGAAGTGATCGAGACGCCTGAGGCAGCCCGCGAGGCGACCGAGCGGCTGGGCGGCAAGTCGGTCGTCAAGGCCCAGGTGAAGGTCGGTGGCCGCGGCAAGGCCGGTGGCGTGAAGCTGGCCGCCGACCCCGACGAGGCGGTCGCCCGGGCGACCGACATCCTCGGCATGGACATCAAGGGCCACACGGTCCACAAGGTGATGATCGCCGAGCTGTCCCCGGAGATCGAGGCGGAGTACTACGTCTCGTACCTCCTCGACCGCACCAACCGCACCTTCCTGGCCATGGCCTCGGTGCAGGGCGGCATGGACATCGAGGAGGTCGCGGAGAAGACCCCCGAGGCCCTCGCGAAGGTCCCGGTCAACGCCGTTGACGGCGTCGACATCGCCAAGGCCCGCGAGATCGTGGCCCAGGCGAAGTTCCCGGCCGACGTGGCCGAGGGCGTCGCCGAGGCCCTGGTCACCCTGTGGGACACCTTCGTTGCCGAGGACGCCCTCCTCGTCGAGGTCAACCCGCTGGTGAAGACCAAGGACGGCCGCATCCTGGCGCTGGACGGAAAGGTGTCTCTCGACGAGAACGCCGACTTCCGTCAGCCGGGTCACGAGGCGCTCGAGGACAAGGCCGCGGCCAACCCGCTCGAGGCCGCCGCCAAGGCCAAGAACCTCAACTACGTCAAGCTCGAGGGCGAGGTCGGCATCATCGGTAACGGTGCCGGTCTGGTCATGTCGACCCTGGACGTCGTCGCGTACGCCGGTGAGAACCACGGCAACGTGAAGCCCGCCAACTTCCTCGACATCGGTGGCGGCGCCTCCGCAGAGGTCATGGCGAACGGCCTGGAGATCATCCTCGGCGACCCGGACGTCAAGTCCGTGTTCGTCAACGTCTTCGGTGGCATCACCGCCTGCGACGAGGTCGCCAACGGCATCGTCCAGGCGCTCGAACTGCTCAAGTCCAAGGGCGAAGCGGTTACCAAGCCGCTCGTCGTGCGCCTTGACGGCAACAACGCGGAGCTGGGTCGCAAGATCCTTTCCGACGCCAACCACCCGCTCGTTCAGCGCGTGGACACCATGGACGGCGCGGCCGACAAGGCCGCCGAGCTCGCCGCGGCTGCGAAGTAAGGAAGAGGGACTCAGACCACCATGGCTATCTTCCTCACCAAGGACAGCAAGGTCATCGTCCAGGGGATGACCGGCTCTACGGGCATGAAGCACACCAAGCTCATGCTCGCCGACGGCACCAACATCGTCGGCGGCGTGAACCCGCGCAAGGCCGGCACGTCCGTCGACTTCGACGGCACCGAGGTACCGGTCTTCGGTTCCGTCGCCGAGGCGATGGAGAAGACCGGCGCGAACGTGTCCGTCCTCTTCGTGCCGCCGGCCTTCTCGAAGGCCGCCGTCATCGAGGCGATCGACGCCGAGATCCCGCTCGCCGTCGTGATCACCGAGGGCATCGCCGTCCACGACTCGGCCGCCTTCTGGGCGTACGCCGGCGCCAAGGGCAACAAGACCCGGATCATCGGTCCGAACTGCCCGGGTCTCATCACCCCCGGCCAGTCCAACGCCGGCATCATCCCGGGCGACATCACCAAGCCCGGCCGCATCGGTCTCGTGTCGAAGTCCGGCACGCTGACCTACCAGATGATGTACGAGCTCCGTGACATCGGCTTCTCGTCCGCCGTCGGCATCGGTGGCGACCCGGTCATCGGTACGACGCACATCGACGCCCTCGCGGCGTTCGAGGCCGACCCCGAGACCGACCTGATCGTCATGATCGGTGAGATCGGTGGCGACGCCGAGGAGCGTGCGGCGGACTTCATCGCGAAGAATGTCACCAAGCCGGTCGTCGGTTACGTCGCGGGCTTCACCGCCCCCGAGGGCAAGACCATGGGCCACGCCGGTGCCATCGTCTCCGGCTCCTCCGGCACCGCCCAGGCCAAGAAGGAGGCCCTTGAGGCCGCCGGCGTCAAGGTCGGCAAGACGCCGACCGAGACCGCCAAGCTGGCGCGCGAGATCCTCGGCGCCTGACGCCTGGCGACTGATGCCCTGACGCCTCACCGCGCCGGAGCACCACCGCAGGAACGCGTCACGCACAAGAACGCGGGCCCGCATCCCCTCGTCGGGATGTGGGCCCGCGTTCTTGTGCGTCCGGGGACGGACCACCGGGAGCCTGCCGGACCGGCCACCCAGGGGAATCACAACCACCCCGGGGGACCAGCCCTCCTGCGGGATCAGCCGACCTGGGGGACCAGCCGGCCCGGACCGCGCCCCAGTTCACTGCCGAGCTTCTTCTGCAGTTTCTTGTCCTGCGGCGTGAGCTTCTGCGGGCCGCCGAGCGGAGGCACCCCCTCAATTCGCTGCGGGGGCGACTCGGGCGTCTCGTACTGCCTCGGGGCTGTCGCCAGGGTGATCAGCGTCAGCCCGATCAGCAGCACGGTGAACGCGACGGCCGCACGGGTCCACAGCTGCGCCTTGCGCTCGCAGCCTGTCCGGATCAGGTCCGGAACCGGGAGCGAGGACACGGGCTGGGCGAGGGCGAGCGCGCCGAGGTGTTCGCGCAGCAGCGCGGACTGTTCGTCCGGCGTCGGGGGACCGGCGAGCTCGGGCAGCTGCTCGGCTACCGAGGCCCGCGCGTTCACCAGTCGTCCGGCCGCCGCCGGAGTACTCGCCTCGGTCTCCGCGGCGGTCTCCGGCAGCCCCAGGCCGACCCCGTCGTGCAGCAGCAGGGTGCGGCGGTACGAGGGCGGCAGGGCCAGCAGCGCGCCGAGCAGGGCGCGCGGGCCGGGCGCCTCGGGCGGCGGGTCGGGGTGCCGGTGCTCGCGGCGCAGCCGGTGCCACGGCGACATCGCGTACTCGTAGGCGGCCGCCCGTACCCAGCCCACCGGGTCGCGGTCCACGGCGACCTCCGGCCAGCGCTGCCAGGCCAGCTCGAAGGCCTTGCCGACTGCCTCCCGGGAGAGGGCGCGGCGGCCGGTCAGCAGATAGGTCTGGCGGTAGAGCGCGGCGGCGGAGTGCCGGTACAACGCGTCGAACGCCTCGGCGGGCGAGAGCCCGGCCCCGTCGGCTCCTCCTGCTGTACCGGCCGCCTCAGCCGCCTCAGCCGCCTGAACCACCGGAACTGCCTGAACCACCGGAACTGCCTCAGCCGCCTGAACCGCCCGAGCCGCAGCAACCTCAGCAGTCCCAGCCACCTCAGCAATCCCAGCAACCTGAACCGCCCCAGCAGCCTTGGGCATCTCGGCTACCTCAACCACCTCTGCCGCCTCAGCCACCTTGGCAGCCTCTGTCACCTCCGTAGCCTCCGCAGTCTCGGGTACGGAGGTGCCTGGGGGCTCGGTCGGATCCATGGCGTCGCTCCCGGTGGCTTCGACGGGGGTCGGCGGACGGGGCTCGGTGGACGGCGCCGAGCGAGGTTCGGCAGCCTTCGGAGCCGAAGGCGTGACAGCCTTCCGCGTCTCACTCTCGGTCGCCTTCGCGGCCGCGGCCGACCGGGCCCGCCGCGCGGCGGCGGCCCTCGGCGGGTTGTTCGGAGTAGCGGGCTTGACGGCGGAGGGGCGTGCGGTGGACCGCGTACCGCCGGTTCCGATCAGCCGCGCGTAGGCCTCGCGCTTGCGTCCGCGCGGGGTGGTGCGGCCCGTTTCCCAGGCCCTGACCGTGGCCCGGGTGACGCCCACGGCAGCCGCGACCTGCTCCTCGGTCAGTGACTTCGCCTCGCGCAGCCTGCGTCGCTCCTTGGGCGAGGGGAGCGGTTGGGCAGTGGCCGTACCGGTCGTGCTCTGCGTCATGAAGGCCCCTCGCCCGGCCGGCACGGGCTGAAAAAGTACATAAACGTATATTGAGCGACACAGCGGCTGTTCGCGCGTTACATGGAATAAGCGCGTGTCGTTGGGAACATGGCGGTGTGACCCAAATGACCGAACGCGGACCGTCGTTGCCGGCAGAGCACGGACGGTCCGCCGTGCAGGCGCGGGCGCTGCTGCGCGGCGCCGTCGCGGCGGGGCTGGGACTGGGCTCCGTCGCCGTGCTCGTCGTGGTGCTCTGGATCAGTTCCCCGGCACCCGACAGCGGCGCCGGTGAGGCCGTCCACGCGGCGGCGGGTCTCTGGCTGCTCGCGCACGGCGCCGAACTCATCAGGACCGACACCCTGACCGGGGCGCCGGCTCCCGTCGGCGTCGTTCCGCTGCTCCTCACGGCCCTGCCCGTCTGGCTGGTGCACCGGGCTGCCAGGGATGTGATGGAGCCCGAGGAGGGGCGCGGAGCCCCCTCGCCCGGTGGCGCGTTCGCCCTGGTGACGGGGGGATATCTGCTGGTCGGAGCGGCTGTCGCGCTCTACGCCCGGGGTTCCTCACCGTCCGCGCGTCCGTTCTCCCTGCTGTTTCCGGCGGTCCTCGTGGTGGTGGGCGCGGCGGCCGCCGGGGTGTGGACGGCCTCGGGACGTCCGCTCGGGCCACCGCCCTCCTGGGCGCCCGTGCGGCTGCACGAGGCGATGGCGCGCTCCCGCTTCGCGCAGCGCGCGGAGGCGGTGGGCCGGTCCGCGGCGGCCGGGGTGGCGGCCCTGCTCGGCGGGGGTGCCGTGGTGACCGCGGCGGCGCTGGTGTGGCACGCGGAACCGGTCCAGGAGTCGTTCCTGCGGCTTTCCGGCGACTGGGCCGGGCGGATCGCGGTGCTCCTGCTGGCGCTGGCGCTGGTGCCGAACGCCGCGGTGTGGGGCGCGGCGTACGGGCTCGGCCCCGGCTTCGCGCTCGGTACGGCGTCCACGGCCACTCCGGTCGCCTTCGGGGGGCGCCCCTCGCTGCCGGACTTCCCGCTGCTGGCCGCGCTGCCTGCTCAGGGACCGGGGGCGCCCTTGAACTGGGCGGCCGCGGCGGTGCCGGTCGCGGCCGCGGCGATGGTCGCCTGGTTCACCGTACGAAGGGCGGCACCCGCCCACGGCGAGCGCGAGGAGGCGTGGAGCCCGCGGGAGACGGCGCTCGTCACCGCTCTGGCGGCGGTCGGCTGCGGAATGGGCGCGGCCCTGCTGGCGGCGGCGGCCGGAGGGCCGCTCGGGACCCACGCGCTGGCACGGTTCGGACCCGTCTGGTGGCTCACGGGGGCGGCGGCCCTGGTGTGGACGGCGGCGCTCGCCGTCCCGGTGGCGCTGTTGCTGCGGGCCTGGCGGCTTCGTGGGCGTACGCCGGACGAAGAGCGGGCGGCCGAGGTGGCGGGCGCCGTTCCGGGCGGTGCGAACGAGGCCCGCAGGTCCGGGAGCGAGGCGCGGAAGGCAGGGAAGGCAGGGAACCCCGGGAATCCCCGGGGCGAGGCGGAGGACGAGACAGGGAAGGCCAGGCGCGGGTGGTGGCCGGGGCGCGGCTCCCGGCCGGGCGGATCCGGAGCGGACGAGGCCCCCGTGTCCGTACCGCGTCCGGCCGGCCCCCGTCGGACCGGCGAGGACGACGCGTTCGACGAGTTCGACACGTACGACACGTACGACGAGAACGACGAGGACGCCGAGTTCGACGCGTACGACTTCCTGCCGACCGACCCCTGGCACGCGAAGGGGTCCGAGGTGGGGCCGACCCGGTCCGCGGCGCCCGCAGCGCCCTCGGCAGCCGGAGAGCCCGTATCCGCGCCCGCACCCGACTCCACGACGGCCGGACCGGCCACGCCTCACGGACCGGCCGCACCGCACAGGCCGGCCGGTCCTCGGGACGCTACTCCTTGACGCCGAAGAAGGGCTCCAGCGGCTTCGGCAGCAGGTCGTTGCAGGACAGCTGGCCCGTCTTGGTGAGGGCGTCGTTCACACAGGTGTAGTAGTCCCGGTAGACCAGCTGCACGGTGAATGTCGTCGCGACGATGGACAGGGCGATCAGCGCCGTCACCAGTCCGCTGACCGCGGCCGTCGTCTGCTGCCGGCTGCCGCGCTGGATGTAGTGGGTTCCCTGCGGACCGGCCGCGGCCGTGGATCCGGTGATCGGTCCCGGCGCGGACGAGGTGCCGGGTGCGGAGCCGTGGCCCGGTCCGGAGGCGGCAGTGCCGGGGGCCCCGGCCGCTCCGTCGGCCGCTCCCGGCGCCGACGGATCCGTCGGCTTGGCCCGGAGCGCGCTGATCGACCAGTAGGTGGCGAGTGCGCCGAGCAGCAGCGCGATCTCCTGGAGGTCGAAGAGCGCGAAGAAGAAGGCCCACATGCCGGAGAGCAGCGAGTAGCGGGCGCGACGCTGGACCGGGTCGGTCGGGTCCCAGCGCGGGCCGCCGCGCGAGCCGTCGGGGCCGCCCCGTCCGCCGCCCTGGCCACCGGGTCCTGCGGGCCGCCCGCCGAAGTTGCCGCTCTGGCGCCCCGGCTGGTGGCTGCTCCACTGGCTGCCCCAGACGGGCCGCTTGTCGGAGGAGCCCCCCTCGGACCCGTCCCCGGAGTCGCCGTTGCCCTCGCCGTTGCCGTTCGTGCCGCCGTTGACCGGGCGGCGCGGCTGCCACGGCTGGTCGGGGCGGCCCTCGGGCGGTGCGGCGAACGGGTTGTCGTCGTCGGGGCCGGAGGACCCGGAGCCGGAGGACCCGGAGGACGAGGGCGGAGTCGACGAGGAAGAAGCGGAGGAAGAGGAGGAGGGGCCCGGCGTGGGGGACTGGCGCTCACGCATCAGCGGTGTGGACAGCTCGGGCAGCGGGTGGCGGAAGGCGGTGCGTCGTGGGTCCGGCATGTGGTGAACGTCTTCCCCATCTCGTCATTTCCGCCCGGTGGACGGTTCGCTGTCCCCTGACGCTACCCTCCGGCGCGGAGGCGCCGAAAGCTGGGCGTACGGGCAGGGTGGCCGGCAGCCGCCACCTGACAGCCGCCCGCCCCTGCCGGGCCGGCGGCCACCGGACCCTCACCCCCGTCAGACGAGGGCCTTCCGAGGTGCCGGTATCGTTGCTGACGGTCGGCCCGTTCGTAGAGTTCCCCGTATCGAGGGGTGCGATTCTTTCGTACGACCGTACAAACAGCATGGCCGTCGTGCCGCCGGTCCCGCAATGTGGCGGGTGGTGCGGCCGTTTCGAACTGCTCCACACGCGAGAAAGGGCCCAGCCGTGGCCTCCCCGCTCTCCTCCGCCGGACCGGCCCGCCTGGTCGTGCTGGTCTCCGGTTCCGGTACGAACCTCCAAGCCCTGCTCGACGCGATCGGTGACGACCCCGAGGGGTACGGCGCCCGGATCGTGGCCGTCGGCGCGGACCGTGACTCCATCGTCGGCCTGGAGCGGGCCGAGCGTGCCGGGATCCCCACCTTCGTGTGCCGCGTCAAGGACCACGCCTCGCGCGCGGAGTGGGACGCGGCACTCGCCGCCGCCACGGCCGAGCACCGCCCGGACCTCGTCGTGTCCGCGGGCTTCATGAAGATCGTGGGCAAGGAGTTCCTTGCCCGGTTCGGCGGCCGGTTCATCAACACCCACCCCGCCCTGCTTCCCAGCTTTCCCGGTGCGCACGGGGTGCGCGACGCGCTCGCGTACGGCGTGAAGGTCACCGGGTGCACCGTCCACTTCGTCGACGACGGCGTCGACACCGGTCCGATCATCGCGCAGGGCGTGGTCGAGGTGACCGAAGAGGACACCCCGGAGGGCGAAGCCGCTCTCCATGAACGCATCAAGGAAGTCGAGCGCAAGCTGCTCGTCGAGGCCGTGGGGCGGCTCGCCCGTGACGGCTATCGCATTGAGGGACGAAAGGTTCATCTCGCTCATGTCGGTGAATAAGCCCATCCGCCGCGCCCTGGTCAGCGTCTACGACAAGACGGGGCTCGAAGACCTCGCGCGCGGTCTGCACGAGGCGGGTGTCGAGCTGGTCTCCACCGGCTCCACCGCCGGGAAGATCGCGGCCGCCGGAGTGCCGGTCACCAAGGTCGAGGAGCTCACCGGCTTCCCCGAGTGCCTCGACGGCCGCGTCAAGACGCTGCACCCCCGCGTCCACGCCGGCATCCTGGCCGACCTGCGTCTGGACGCCCACCGCGAGCAGCTCGCCGAGCTCGGCGTGGAGCCGTTCGACCTGGTGGTCGTCAACCTCTACCCGTTCAAGGCGACCGTCGCCTCCGGCGCCTCGGACGACGAGTGCGTCGAGCAGATCGACATCGGCGGCCCGTCGATGGTCCGTGCCGCCGCCAAGAACCACCCCTCGGTCGCCGTCGTCACCAGCCCCGAGCGCTACGCCGACGTCCTGGCCGCCGTCAAGGCCGGGGGCTTCGACCTGACCGCCCGCAAGCGGCTCGCCGCCGAGGCCTTCCAGCACACCGCCGCGTACGACGTGGCCGTCGCCTCCTGGTTCGCCGACGACTACGCCGCAGCCGACGACTCGGGCTTCCCCGACTTCACCGGTGCGACCTACGCGCGCAAGAACGTCCTGCGCTACGGCGAGAACCCGCACCAGCCCGCCGCGCTGTACACCTCCGGCACCGGCGGCCTCGCCGCGGCGGAGCAGCTGCACGGCAAGGAGATGTCGTACAACAACTACACGGACACCGACGCCGCGCGGCGGGCCGCGTACGACCACACCGAGCCGTGCGTCGCGATCATCAAGCACGCCAACCCGTGCGGCATCGCGATCGCCGACGACATCGCCGAGGCGCACCGCAACGCGCACGCCTGTGACCCGCTGTCGGCGTACGGCGGCGTCATCGCCGTCAACCGTCCGGTGACGGTCGCCATGGCCGAGCAGGTCGCGGAGATCTTCACCGAGGTCATCGTCGCCCCGGCGTACGAGGACGGCGCGGTCGAGATCCTCGCCCGCAAGAAGAACATCCGCGTGCTGCGCTGCCCCGACGCCCCGTCCTCCGAGGTCGAGGTCAAGCCGATCGACGGCGGCGCGCTGCTCCAGGTCACCGACCGTCTCCAGGCCGAGGGCGACGACCCGGCCAACTGGACGCTCGCCACCGGCGATGCGCTCTCCGCCGAAGAGCTCCGGGAGCTCTCCTTCGCGTGGAAGGCGTGCCGCGCGGTCAAGTCCAACGCGATCCTGCTCGCCAAGGACGGCGCCTCGGTCGGCGTCGGCATGGGCCAGGTCAACCGCGTCGACTCCGCGAAGCTCGCCGTCGAGCGCGCGGGCGAGGAGCGGGCCCGGGGCGCGTACGCGGCCTCCGACGCCTTCTTCCCCTTCCCCGACGGGCTGGAGATCCTGACCGAGGCCGGCATCAAGGCCGTGGCCCAGCCGGGCGGTTCGGTCCGTGACGAGCTGGTGGTCGAGGCCGCGAAGAAGGCGGGCGTGACGATGTACTTCACGGGTACGCGGCACTTCTTCCACTGATCCTCACGGCGAAGGGCCGGTCTCCCCGAACGAGTTCGGGGAGACCGGCCCTTCGTGCGTTGCCGCGGTGCGTTACTTCTTGATGACCAGGGTGTTCGCGGCCTTGTCGTGCCAGCCGCGCAGCTGACCGGTGTTGTCGAAGAACGGCGATATCACGATCAGCACGTAGCCCAGGAAGCACGTGATGTAGCCGAGGCCGATCGGGAAGCCCCAGCGGACGAGTGCCGGGCCGAAGGTCGGCTTCTGGCCGGTCCGGGAGTTGACGATCCGCATGCCGAGGATCATCTTGCCGGGCGTGGTACCCATCGCGCTGACGAAGATGACGTCGTAGAAGATGAACGTCAGTGCCGAGACGAGCAGGGCTCCGAACATGGATCCCACGGCCAGCCCGGCCGATGCCTCGTCGTCCGAGCTGATGCCCGCGAACGCGGCACCGAAGATGATCATGTTGATCACGATCACCACGATGTACGCGAAGATCATGTCGAGCAGTCGCGCGCCGAAGCGGGCACCGTACGTGCCGACCTCCACCGGTCCCAGACCGGGCACGTTCGCGAAGCCCTCGGGCAGCTGGCCGCCGGGCTGACCCGGATACTGCGGGGGCGCGCCGTACGGAGCCTGGCCCGGCTGCTGCGGGTAGCCGTAACCCGGCTGACCCTGCGGCGGGACGCCCTGGGGGGCCTGCTGCGGGTAGCCGTAACCCGGCTGTCCCTGGGGCGGCTGACCGGGCTGCTGCCCGTAGGGGTTGTTCGGGTTCGGGTCGCCGAAGCTCATCTGGGCGTTCCTCCAACGGACGTACGGGGACGAATGCGGCCGCACGGAGGAAAGAAAACATCAGCGGTCCGCCCCCCGGGTACTTCTGCGGCACTGCGGCCTTAATCGTTATAAGCGGAACGTAAGTTTGTCCAGCCGCCCACGTAAGAAGTTGTCCAAGTGCAACCTTGTGTCCATGGGTGGTACCTGCAATTGGTCCGCGGGCGGGGTCATCCGCGAGAATGGCACCATGACTGCCCAGATTCTCGATGGCAAAGCCACCGCAGCCGCGATCAAGTCCGATCTCACCGTCCGCGTGGCGGCCCTCAAGGCCCGGGGTATCACCCCCGGCCTGGGAACCCTGCTGGTCGGGGACGACCCGGGCAGCAGGTGGTACGTGAACGGCAAGCACAAGGACTGCGCCCAGGTCGGCATCGGCTCCATCCAGCGCGAACTCCCCGACACCGCCACGCAGGAGGAGATCGAGGACGTCGTCCGCGAACTCAACGCCGACCCCGCGTGCACCGGTTACATCGTGCAGCTGCCCCTGCCCAAGGGGATCGACACCAACCGCGTCCTGGAGCTCATGGACCCGGCCAAGGACGCCGACGGTCTGCACCCGATGAGCCTGGGCCGTCTCGTGCTCAACGAGCAGGGCCCGCTGCCCTGCACCCCGCAGGGCGTCGTGCAGCTGCTGCGTCACCACGGTGTCGAGATCAACGGGGCACACGTCGTGGTCGTCGGACGCGGTGTCACCATCGGCCGGTCGATCCCGCTGCTGCTGACGCGCAAGTCCGAGAACGCCACGGTGACCCAGTGCCACACCGGTACCCGTGACCTCTCCTCCCACCTCCGCCGGGCCGACATCATCGTGGCCGCCGCCGGCGTGCCGCACATCATCAAGCCGGAGGACGTGAAGCCGGGCGCTGCTGTGCTCGACGTCGGCGTCAGCCGCGACGAGAACGGCAAGATCGTCGGCGATGTCCACCCGGGCGTGGCCGAGGTCGCCGCCTGGATCTCGCCCAACCCCGGCGGTGTCGGCCCGATGACCCGCGCCCAGCTGCTCGTCAACGTGGTCGAGGCGGCCGAGCGCGACGCCGCCGACGCCGTCTGAGCCGGTCGATCCGACCCGGAAGGAACCCCATGGGTGCTGGTACGAGTCCGGCCGACCGGGCCGCATCGGCGACCGGCCCGGCCGGCGAGCGGACACCGGGCACGGCCGGTGCCACGGCCGATCTCCGGGCCGCGGATGCGACCGACGTCCCGGCCCAGGACGAGGCCGGCCTCCCGGCCGAGGGTCTGGGTGAGGTCGGCCTCCCGGCCGAGGGTCTGGGCGAGGGCGAGGGCGAGGGCGAGGGCGAGGGCGAGGGCGAGGGCAAGGGCGAGGGCAAGGGCGAGGGCGAGGGCGTGGACGGGGATCCGGACGGCCGCACCGGCAGCCACCCGGAGCCCGGCCCCGGCACGTCGTCCGAGCCGCCTGCGCCTCCGGCGGCGTCCTCGGCGCGCCGGTCGCGGCGTTTCCCGTCGTTCACCCGGGACACCGCGCGTCCCGAGGGCGGCGGACGGGCGGCGGGCGGGGACGCTCTCGCACCCGCCCGCCAGTGGCCGCTGCTGGCCGTGCTCTGCACGGCCGGGGCCGGTCTGCTGATCGTGGCCGCCGACCCCTTCGAGCAGGCCTTCAGGATCGGCACGATCCTGATCGGGGTGGCGCTCATCGGGGGCGCGGTCCTGCGGCTGCTGGTCCCGTCGGTGGGCATGCTCGCGGTGCGGTCCCGCTTCACCGACCTGGTGACGTACGGACTGCTGGGCGTCCTCATCGTGATGCTGTCGCTCATGGCGCAGCCCAAACCGTGGCTGGACATCCCGTTCCTGGAGGACGCGGTGCACTTCACGATCCGATGAGACGGTGGCCGTCCCCTCCCCCGAGAAGGGACGGACACCGGAGGCGGGGCGTACCGGAGTGAAAAACCTCCGGAACGTGGCGACTTGAGCGGCCTTGCCCCGTCCTGGAACCAGCCTTGTCGACCGGGATCGAGGGTTCAAGGGATGACTGTGGCCTGTGGCACGGAAGTGACCATTCCGCCACTGTGTGATCGCTGGGCAACGGTGCCGTCCCGCCCCTGGCCGCCACGGCCGGGGGCGTGCGAGTACCCGGGGGCGCGAGGCCGCGGCGGCGCCGGTGCGCGCCCGGCGGGGGCACCGGGCCGGGGCCGCCGCGGGTGACCGGCTGTGGGCGGTGCCACAGGGGGGCGGGGGGCCGAGGGCTTCCGGGTCGGATAGCCTGATCGCTGGATATCTCTTCACATCAAGATTCAAGGGATGTCCAGCACCAGGGGCCAGTAGCCCCCACCGCCAGCTGTCTAACGGAGATCGCCATGACCCGCACTCCCGTGAATGTCACCGTGACCGGCGCAGCCGGCCAGATCGGCTACGCGCTGCTCTTCCGCATCGCCTCCGGCCACCTGCTCGGCCCGGACGTGCCGGTCAACCTGCGTCTCCTGGAGATCCCTCAGGGGCTGAAGGCCGCCGAGGGCACCGCGATGGAGCTCGACGACTGCGCCTTCCCGCTGCTGCGCAACATCGAGATCACCGACGACGCCAACGTCGGCTTCGCCGGTGCCAACGTCGCCCTGCTCGTCGGCGCCCGCCCCCGCACCAAGGGCATGGAGCGCGGCGACCTGCTCTCCGCCAACGGCGGCATCTTCAAGCCGCAGGGCAAGGCGATCAACGACAACGCCGCGGACGACATCAAGGTCCTCGTCGTCGGCAACCCGGCCAACACCAACGCGCTCATCGCGCAGGCCGCCGCCCCGGACGTACCGGCGGAGCGCTTCACCGCGATGACCCGTCTGGACCACAACCGCGCGATCTCGCAGCTGGCCGCCAAGACCGGTGCCGCCGTCTCCGACATCAAGAAGCTGACGATCTGGGGCAACCACTCGGCCACCCAGTACCCGGACATCTTCCACGCGGAGGTCGCCGGGAAGAACGCCGCCGAGCTCGTCAACGACGAGGCCTGGCTGGCCGACACCTTCATCCCGACCGTCGCCAAGCGCGGCGCCGCGATCATCGAGGCCCGTGGCGCGTCCTCGGCCGCCTCGGCCGCCAACGCCGCCATCGACCACGTGCACACCTGGGTCAACGGCACCGCCGCGGGCGACTGGACCTCGATGGGCATCCCGTCGGACGGCTCCTACGGCGTCCCCGAGGGCATCATCTCGTCCTTCCCGGTCACCACCGAGAACGGCACCTACAAGATCGTCCAGGGCCTGGACATCAACGAGTTCTCCCGTGCGCGCATCGACGCGTCGGTGAAGGAGCTCACCGAGGAGCGCGACGCGGTCCGCGAGCTCGGCCTGATCTGATCGGATCTGATCCGTACGTCTCCTCTGGGGGCACGTCTCTCCCTGGGGGACACTCGGACGCCACCGCCCCCGGCAGCAGTCGCTGCCGGGGGCGGTGGCGTTTCCCGGCAGGGCCGCCGGAGCACGTGTCGTCAGAGCGCGGTGGCGAACCCGCCCAGGGCCGCCATGGCGCGGCGCTGGAGGCCGGGGCCGAAGGTGACGCGGGCGGCGCCCAGCGCACCGAGGCGCCGTGGGTCCGGACCGTCCGGCAGGGCGAGGGCGTTCAGCGGCACCCGTACGGCGGCGGCCAGACGGGGGAGCGCCTCGGGCGGTGCCAGGATCGGGTAGACGCCGTCGGCGCCCGCCGCCACGTACAGCAGCGCGCGGCGCACCGTCTCGGCCTCCTGGCCGGTGCCCTCCGGGACGCCGGTGACGTACGTGTCCACCCGGGCGTTGACGAACAGCTCGTCCCCGGCGGCGGCCCGCACCGCCGCCAGCCGGTCCGCCTGCCACCCGGCGTCCACGAGACTCCCGTCCACCGTGTCCTCCAGATTGCAGCCGACGGCCCCGGCGTCGAGCAGCCGCTCCACCAGTTCCTCCGGCGCCAGCCCGTACCCGGCCTCGATGTCCGCCGACACGGGTACGGAGACGGCGCGGGCGATCCGCGCCACCGCCGCGAACATCTCGTCGGCGGGCGTCGCCCCGTCCTCGTACCCCAGCGAGGCCGCGATCCCCGCGCTCGGGGTGGCCAGGGCCGGGAACCCCGCGTCGGCGAGGACGCGGGCGCTCGCCGCGTCCCACGGGCCGGGGAGGACCAGCGGATCGCCGGAGGGGCGGCCGTGGTGCAGGGCGCGGAGTGCGGACGCGGTCATGGGCGAGGGCTCCTGAGGTGGGCGGTGCGGGGCGCGGGCGCCGGGATCAGTGGTCGCCGGGGGTGTAGTGGCCCGGAACCATCCGGGTGGTCACGGCGAACCGGTTCCAGGCGTTGATCGTGATGATCGCGGCGATGAGGTGGGCGAGTTCGGCCTCGTCGAAGTGCTCGGCGGCCTTCGCGTACACCTCGTCCGGCACGAAGCCGTCCGTCAGGACGGTGACCGCCTCGGTCAGCTCGATCGCCGCGATCTCCTTCGGCGTGTAGAAGTGCTGCGACTCCTCCCAGGCGCTGAGCTGCACGATCCGCTCGATGGACTCACCCGCGGCCAGCGCGTCCTTGGTGTGCATGTCGAGGCAGAACGCGCAATGGTTGAGCTGTGAGGACCGGATCTTCACCAGCTCGGCCACGACCGGGTCGATCCCCTTGCGGGACGCGGCCTCCAGCCGGGCCATGGCCTTGTAGACGTCGGGGGCGTGCTCGGTCCACTGCATGCGGGGGGTGTGCTCGGGGGTGTACTCGGACGTTGCGTGGCTGTGCTCGTTCGTCGTCATGGATATGACGCTACGCGGCGAATGGCACACCTGTATGGTCCAATTCCATGACGGATATCCGGGCCACTTTCGGTTCCGACCTGCATCTCGACCTCACCGGATCGAGCGGGCTGCGGGCCGGGCTCACGGACGCCCTGCGGGAAGCGGCTCGGACCGGCCGGCTGGCGCCCGGGACCCGGCTGCCGTCCTCCCGGGTGCTCGCCGCCGACCTCGGCATCGCCCGCAACACCGTCGCCGACGCCTACGCCGAACTGGTCGCCGAGGGCTGGCTCACCGCCCGGCAGGGCTCCGGCACCAGCGTCGCGCGGCGGTCCGAGCCGCGCCCGTCCGCCACCAGGCCGCCGCGCACCCGGCCGCCCCGCAGCAGCGCCACGTACAGCCTGATGCCCGGCTCGCCCGACCTGGCGACGTTCCCGCGCGCCGCCTGGCTGAAGGCGGCCCGCCGCGCCCTCACCCACGCACCCAACGAGGCCTTCGGCTACGGCGACCCGCGCGGCCGCGTCGAGCTGCGCACGGTGCTCGCCGACTATCTGGCCCGCGCCCGCGGGGTGTACGCGGATCCCGAACGCATAGTGCTCTGCGCCGGCTTCGTCCACGGGCTGACGATCATGGGGAAGGTGCTGCGCGAGCGCGGTGTGCGCGAGGTGGCCGTCGAGTCGTACGGGCTGGACATGCACGCGGGCCTGCTCACCGGCGCCGGACTGCGTACCCCCTGCCTGCCGCTCGACGGTCTCGGTTCCCGGACCGGCGAGTTGCACGGGATGGGGGAGGCGGGCGCGGTGCTTCTGACACCCGCGCACCAGTTCCCGACCGGGGTACCGCTCCACCCCGACCGCCGGGCCGCGGCGGTCGACTGGGCGCGCAGCACCGGCGGGCTGATCCTGGAGGACGACTACGACGGGGAGTTCCGCTACGACCGCCAGCCGGTCGGCGCACTCCAGGGACTGGACCCCGAACGAGTCGTGTACCTGGGGACGGCCAGCAAGTCCCTGGCTCCGGCGCTGCGGCTGGGGTGGATGGTGGTGCCGCCGTCCATGGCGGGCGAGGTGGCCGAGGCCAAGGGCTGGAGCGCCTGGGCGTCGAGCGCGCTGGACCAGCTGACACTGGCGGAGTTCATCGCCTCCGGCGCGTACGACCGGCATGTGCGCTCCATGCGGCTGCGCTACCGCAACCGCCGCGACGAACTGGTCGCGGCCCTGGCGGAGCGGGCCCCCGACATCCGCGTCAGCGGAATCGCCGCCGGGCTGCACGCCGTACTCGAACTCCCGGAGGGCAGCGAGGCGTCGGTGATCCGGTCGGCGGCCTGGCAGGGCCTCACCGTGCAGGGCCTGTCCTTCTTCCGGCACCCGGACGCCGAGACGGGGCGCGAGGCGCTGGTCATCGGTTACGGAACGCCGGCCGACAGCGCGTGGGCGGGTGCGCTGGACGCGCTGGTACGGGTGCTGCCGTGAGGCGCCGTACGCGGGGACGCCGAGCGTCATCGGCCGCCTGCCGACGGCTGGTCCCTGCCTGAGCTCCGCACGGCGAGCATCACCAGCAGTCCGGCGACGGGGTCGACCACGGTGAACGCCTCGGGGCACCCGGATTCCAGCCGCGCCATCGCCCGGTCCTGCTGTCCGGGGTCCTCGGCCCAGCCCCGGAGCCCGTCCAGCACGGCGGAGCTGCGCAGCACGGCCGACCGTACGTCCGTCCCTCCGGAACGCCCCGGGCCGAACGGGGCCGCGCGTGCCTCGACGAGCCGGAGCGCCTGCCGCCGCAGCCACCGGAGGGCGAGCCGGCGGTTGCGCACCACGGCTTCGCCCAGCGGAACGGGACGCCGCCCGTCGGTCACGGTGATCTCCGCCCCGTACTCCACACCGCTCACGCGGCGCGCTCGCGGAGACCTTCCGCGGCCTTCGATTCCGCAACCACTGCTTCGACAGCGGCCGCGAACGCCTCCAGCGCGGCCGCGTGCTCGACCGCACGCCTCTCGATCGCCAGGTCCAGCGCGGCGAAGAACTGTGCGCGGGACTCCGGGTCCGAGCCGACGCGGTCCCACGCCGGGGGCGACTCGCTCGCCTCATCGGGGAACCGCTTCACGACTGCGCCCCCCGCTGCTTCCCGCGCGCGGCGTGTGCGGAGTCCCGGTGCCGCTTTCGCAGCACCCGGCAGTCGGTCGCCCGGCTCTCGTCCCGCTCGCTCCGGGCCACGGCTTCGGCCAGCTCGAACTCCTGGCAGGTCCGGCACTCGTCGGGCTCGGCGGGCTCGGCGGCGGTGTCGCTGCGGCCGGTCATGCCACTTCCCCCGGCTCCTGGCGTTCTCGTACGCGGTACGGGCGCCGAGGGCCTCGTCACGGGTCGCGCACCGGACGCAAGCGGGGACGGCCTCCCACTCGGGCCCCCCGCCGACCGGCCGCAGAGCCCAGTACGGGCCTGCGACGCCCCGGAACTCGCCGACGCGGTCCTTACGGCCCCGGTCCACCACGAGGGTTCCGGCGGGCGGGGGTTGGAGGCGATTCTGCTCAGACATTGGCCGCACCTCTCTGTAGTCATTCCACTACCAAGGGCGTTCAGAGTGGCCTAGGCTGAGACTGTCTTCAACGTGGCGAAAGGGGAGGGCACATTGGTAAACCGTAAAGAATTGAATCCCGAAGCAAGTGCGCAGGCGGCATACGGGGCGCGTTTACGCAGACTGCGCGAGCAGCGCGGCTGGACCCAGGACCACCTGGGCGGACTGGTCGGCTGCTCGGGCCGGCACATCTCGGCGATCGAAACTGGCCGCAAGTCGCCAACGCTGCCATTCTCACGCAGAGCTGACGTCGCTTTGGGCACAGTCGGCAATTCCGACTCGTTCGAGCGGGAGTGGCGGGAGATCAAGCACGGCAATCTGCTGGAGGGCTTCCCGGAGTACGTCAGCTACGAGGGCCGGGCTGTGGAGATCCGGCTGTTCGAGATCGGGATCGTCTCCGGGCTGTTGCAGACACCAGAGTATGCGCGTGTGCTTGCCGACAGTGCCGTCCGGCTGGGCGCCATCACGCCCGAGCAGGCCGAGGAACGCGTCTCGTTCCTGGCGGCGCGACAGGAGGCGCTGATGCGAACCCGGCCCCCCATGGTATTCGTCATCCTGGACGAAAGCTGCGTTCGGCGGCCCATTGGCGGGGCCGCAGTGATGGATGGCCAGCTAGCGCGCTTGATCGAGTTCGCGGAGAGGCCGAACACCTTGCTCCAGGTGGCGCCGTACGTGATAGGAGAGCGTCGCACGTTCGACCTGCCCGTCAACTTGCTGACGATGTCAGACCGGTCGGTGCTCTGCTATGCGGAGTCTCAGGCTCAGGGCCACCTGGACCGGGAAACCTCTTCCGTGGTGCCCATGTTGACCGCCTACCATCAACTACAGGGCGAAGCGATGTCACCAGCGGCATCCATGGCCATGATCAGTGAGTTGCGAAAGGGCATCCAGTGACGACCGAATCCCCCCGTTGGTTCAAGTCCTCGTACAGCAACAACGGCGGCAACTGCCTTGAGGTCGCCACCAACCTCGTCGCCTCGCGCGGCGTAGTCCCCGTCCGTGACTCCAAGAACCCGAGCGGGCCGGCCCTGGCCGTTCCCGCCGCCTCGTTCACCTCCTTCGTGGCGGGCGTCAAGGGCGGAGGGTTCGGCGCGGTCTGACCCGTACTCCATGCCGGAGCGGTCCCGTCGTGCGGTGTGCGGCGGGGCTTCTTGTTGTCGGCGCATCAGGGGCGTGTGGGGTGGGAACCACTCCCGTAGGAGTGTTGTGTCCGTGGCCATGATCAGTGAGTTGGGAAAGGGCATCCAGTGACGACTGAATCCCCCCGTTGGTTCACGTCCTCGTACAGCTCCAACGGCGGTGACTGCGTCGAGGTCGCCACCAACCTGGTCGCCTCGCGCGGCGTCGTTCCCGTCCGTGACTCCAAGAACCCGGGCGGGCCGGCCCTGGCCGTTCCCGCCGCCTCGTTCACCTCCTTCGTGGCGGGCGTCAAGGGTGGAGGGTTCGGCGCGGTCTGACCCGTACTCCATGCCGGAGCGGTCCCGTCGTGCGGTGTGCGGCGGGGCTTCTTGTTGTCGGCGCATCAGCGGCGCGTGGAGTGGGAACCACTCCCGTAGGAGTGTTGTGTCCGTGGCCATGATCAGTGAGTTGGGAAAGGGCATCCCGTGACGACTGAAACCCCCCGTTGGTTCACGTCCTCGTACAGCAACAACGGCGGCGACTGCGTCGAGGTCGCCACCAACCTTGTCTTCTCGCGCGGCCTCGTCCCCGTCCGTGACTCCAAGGTCCCGGCCGGCCCGGTCCTGAGCGTCCCCTCCGCCTCGTTCACCTCCTTCGTGGCGGGCGTCAAGGCCGGAGGGTTCGGCAGCGGCTGACCGATCCGGGCGGCAGGGCTCCCGGGCCCGGCGCGCCGGGACCCCGAGGGGCCGGCCGCGCGGGACGGCAGCCCCGGCACCGGAAGACGGGCGGCCCCGTCAGCCCCGCAGCACCTCGCGCAGCTGCTCCAGGCCCCAGTCCAGGTCCTCCTTGCTGATCACCAGCGGCGGGGCGAGCCGGATCGTCGAGCCGTGGGTGTCCTTCACCAGCACCCGGCGCCGCATCAGCTTCTCGGAGATCTCCCGTCCCGTGCCGCGCCGCGGATCGATGTCGACACCCGCCCACAGCCCGCGCCCCCGCACCGCCTCCACCGCGCCGCCGCCCACCAGCAGGCCCAGCTCCTGATGGAGGTGCTCGCCCAGCTCGGCGGCCCGCTGCTGGTACTCGCCGGTGCGCAGCATCGCGATGACCTCCAGCGCGACCGCGCAGGCCAGCGGGTTGCCGCCGAACGTCGAACCGTGCTCCCCGGGCCGGTGGACCCCCAGCACCGCCGAGGACGAGACCACCGCCGACACCGGCACCACGCCTCCGCCCAGCGCCTTCCCGAGCACGTACATGTCGGGCACGACCCCCTCGTGCTCGCACGCGAAGGTCTTCCCGGTCCGGCCGAGGCCGGACTGGATCTCGTCCGCGATGAAGAGGACGTTCCGCTCGCGGGTCAGCTCCCGGACCCCGCGGAGATAGCCGGGCGGCGGCACCAGCACCCCGGCCTCGCCCTGGATCGGTTCGAGCAGCACCGCCACGGTGTTCTCGGTCATCGCCTCCCGCAGCGCGGTCAGGTCCCCGTACGGCACGATCTCGAACCCGGGGGTGTACGGACCGAAGTCCGCGCGCGCCTCGTGGTCCGTGGAGAAACTGACGATCGTCGTCGTCCGGCCGTGGAAGTTGTCGGCCGCGACGATGATCTTCGCCATCCCGTCCGGCACGCCCTTGACCCGGTAGCCCCACTTGCGGGCCGTCTTCACCGCCGTCTCCACGGCCTCCGCCCCGGTGTTCATGGGCAGAACCATCTCCATACCGCACAGCTCGGCGAGCTCCGTACAGAAGTCGGCGAACCGGTCGTGGTGGAACGCCCGCGAGGTGAGCGTCACCCGATCCAGCTGAGCCTTGGCCGCGTCGATCAGACGGCGGTTGCCGTGGCCGAAATTGAGCGCTGAGTAACCGGCGAGCATGTCGAGGTACCGTCGGCCCTCGACGTCGGTCATCCAGGCACCGTCAGCGGTGGCGACGACGACGGGCAGCGGATGGTAGTTGTGCGCGCTGTGTGCCTCGGCGGAGGCGATGGCGGTTTCCGTGGTCGACACGGGATCTCCGTTCGTCGTGCGGCGTGGGCCGTGGATATGCCCACTTTGTATCGTCGGCCGGATCCCGTACGAGGAAACCTTCACTTCCCGGCGCGCCCGCGTGCTCCGCCGCCGCGAGGCCCCCGCGGCCCGTCCCCGTACCACCGTCCGGCGGCCCGGGACCTTTCCCGCACCGGCGGCCCGGGATCGGTTGCGCACCTGAGACAATGGCCTACATGGCCTCTGAACGTCCCCGTGTGCTCTCCGGAATCCAGCCCACCGCAGGCTCGTTCCACCTCGGTAACTACCTCGGCGCGGTCCGCCAGTGGGTGGCTCTGCAGGACTCCCACGACGCCTTCTACATGGTGGTCGACCTGCACGCGATCACCGTCCCCCAGGACCCCGCGGAGCTGCGCGCCAACACCAGGCTCGCCGTCGCCCAGCTGCTCGCCGCCGGGGTGGACCCGGAGCGCTGCACGCTCTTCGTCCAGAGCCATGTCCCCGAGCACGCCCAGCTCGGGTGGGTCATGAACTGCCTGGCCGGATTCGGCGAGGCGTCCCGGATGACGCAGTTCAAGGACAAGTCGGCCAAGCAGGGCACCGACCGCACGACGGTGGGCCTGTTCACCTACCCGCTGCTGATGGTCGCCGACATCCTGCTCTACCAGGCCGACCAGGTCCCGGTGGGCGAGGACCAGCGCCAGCACCTGGAGCTGACCCGTAACCTCGCCGAGCGGTTCAACGGCACCTACGGGGACACGTTCACCATGCCGGACCCGTACATCCTCAAGGAGACGGCGAAGATCTACGACCTTCAGGACCCGTCCGCGAAGATGAGCAAGTCGGCCGCGACGACCAAGGGCCTGATCAACCTCCTCGACGAGCCGAAGGTGACGGCCAAGAAGGTGAAGAGCGCCGTCACGGACACCGACACCGTGATCCGCTTCGACCAGGTGGAGAAGCCGGGCGTCAGCAATCTGCTGTCGATCTACTCGACCCTCACCGACACGTCCGTCGCCGACCTGGAGCAGAAGTACGAGGGCAAGGGCTACGGTGCGCTCAAGACCGACCTCGCCGAGGTGATGGTCGACTTCGTCACACCGTTCCGTACCCGCACCCAGGAATATCTCGACGACACCGAGACGCTGGACTCGATTCTGGCCAAGGGAGCGGAGAAGGCACGGGCCGTCGCCGCCGAGACCCTGGCCCGGACCTATGACCGGATGGGCCTTCTGCCCGCCAAGCACTGAGTCCAAGGACACTGGCGTCAGGACCTCCACAGGCGGCACACTGGCGGCGTAAAGCGTCGGCTGTCAGTGGCTGAAAACAGACCATCGAGGATTGAGGAGAACGATGTGGGGACCGTAACGCTCGGCGTTTCGATCGCGGTCCCGGAGCCCTACGGCAGCCTGCTCCAAGAGCGGCGCGCGAGCTTCGGGGACCCTGCCGCACACGGCATTCCCACCCACGTCACCCTCCTGCCGCCGACCGAGGCGGAGGCGGCCGACCTGCCCGCGATCGAGGCGCACCTCGCCGGGATCGCGGCCGGTGGCCGCCCCTTCCCGATGCGGCTCTCCGGTACGGGCACCTTCCGCCCGCTCTCGCCGGTCGTCTTCGTCCAGGTCGTCGAGGGCGCCTCGGCCTGTTCCTGGCTCCAGAAGCGGGTCCGGGACACCTCCGGGCCGCTGGTGCGCGAGCTCCAGTTCCCGTACCACCCGCACGTGACCGTGGCGCACGGCATCTCCGAAGAGGCGATGGACCGGGCGTACACGGAGCTCGGCGACTACGAGGCGTCCTGGACCGTCGGGTCCTTCGCCCTGTACGAGCAGGGCGTGGACAGCGTCTGGCGCAAGATCAACGAGTTCGCCTTCGGGGACGCCGACACCGGCAGCCCCGGCCCCGCCGTGCCCGCTCAGACCGGCAGCTCCCTGGACGAGCCCTCGCTCCATCCCTGAGGGGCCGGGCCTCTGAGGGGCCCGGCTTCCGAGAGGCCGGGCGTCCGGCAGGCCGGGCTTCTGACAGGTACCAGTCCGGGCCCGTCCGTTGGCAGGTCGGGCTTCTGACAGGTGCCGGTCCGGGCCCGTCCGTTCAGACCGGCAGACGCCGGAACAGCGGCCGGGGCACATGCCGCAGGGCCGACATCACCGCCCGTAGCGCCCCCGGCACCCACACCGTCTCCGAACGCCGCCGCAGCCCCGTCACGATCGCCTCCGCGACCGCGTCCGGCGTGGTCACCAGCGGAGTCCGGGTGAACGGAACCATCGCGAGCGGCGCCTCGGCCGCCGCCGCGCCCGATCCGGCCGGTGCGGTCGACGGCCGGACGAGGCCGGGGCGGACGACCATCACATGGACCCCCGTCCCGTGCAGGGCGTCCCCGAGCCCCTGCGCGAACGCGTCCAGACCCGCCTTGCTCGACCCGTAGATGAAGTCCGCGCGCCGGGCGCGCTCCCCCGCCACCGAGGAGAGCACCACCAGCGAGCCGTGCCCCTGCGCCTGGAGCGCGCCGGCGCACACCAGCCCGGCGGAGACGGCCCCCGTGTAGTTCGTCTGGGCGACCCGGACCGCGGCGAGCGGTTCCTCCTCGTCGCGCTCCTGGTCGCCGGCGATACCGAAGGCGAGAAGGACCATGTCGATGTCGCCCTCGGTGAAGATCTTGCCGAGGCCGGTCTCGTGGGACTCGGTGTCCAGGGCGTCGAAGTCGACGGTACGGACGTAGGCGCCCCGGCCGCGCAGCTCGGCCGCGGCCGACTCCAGGGCGGGGGAGGGGCGTCCCGCCAGCCAGACCGTGCGGGTGCGGCGGGCGATCAGACGGCGTGCGGTGGCGAGCCCGATGTCCGATGTGCCGCCGAGGACGAGCAGGGACTGCGGGGCACCGAAGGCATCCTTCACGAGAACGCTCCTTACTGAAGGCGGAGGTGGGGGGCGCGGCGGGGTGGCTGCCGCCGCGCCGTCAGAGGGCGAGCCGGCGCGAAAGATCCGAACGGAACGCCCCGCGCGGGTCCAGCTCGGCTCGCAGATCCCGGAATTCGCCCAGCCGCGGGTACATCGCGGCCAGCGCTTCGGGGCGCAGCCGGGAGTCGGCCGTCAGACAGACCCGGCCGCCCGCCGCCGCCACCTCCTCGTCCATCCGGTCGAGGAAGCGGGCCAGTCCGGGCAGGGCCGCGGGCAGGTCGAGGGCGAGACCCCAGCCGGGTTCCGGGAAGGACAGCCAGCCGGGGTCGCTCGGGCCGAACCGCTTGAGCACGGCGAGGTACGACGGGCAGCGCCGCTGCGAGACCTGCCCGACGATCCGGCGCAGTGTCTCCGCCTGCCTGTCCCCGACGGTGAACTCGTAGTGCACGAATCCGCCCCGGCCGTGGAGCCGGGGCACATGCGGCGCGGCGTCCAGGGGGTGGAAGAACGTGGAGATCCGCTGGAGTTCACCGGAGCGGGAACGGGGTGCGCGGCGGTAGCGGAGCTCGTTGAACGCGGCGGCGGACATCCGGCCGAACAGCCCACCGGGCACGAGGCCGGACCCCGGTCCGAGGCCCGCCACGAGGGTGTGCGGCGAGGGCAGCTTGGCGGGGCGGAAGAGCAGCGGTGTGCGCCGGGCGTGCGCGGGGAGCATGTGCGGGGGAGCGTGCTCTCCCCGGGTCAGGACGCCACGCCCCGTCGACCGGCCGCGCGCGGTCAGGTCCACCCAGGCCGAGGCGTAGCGGTGGCGGCGGCTGCCGGTGGCGAGTCGCGTCATCAGGTCGTCGAGATCGAGGGCCCGCTCGGTGTCGACCGCCATCAGGGCCGTCGTGACGGGACGGAACCGCAGGGTGGCCGAGAGGATCACCCCGGTCAGGCCCAGGCCGCCCGAGGTCGCGTCGAAGAGCGGGGTGCCGGGGCGGACCGTACGGATCCCGCCGTCCGCCGTGAGGAGCTCGAACTCCGTGACATGGCGGGAGAAGGAGCCGGCGGTGCGGTGGTTGTGACCGTGGACGTCGGAGCCGATCGCCCCGCCCACCGTGATGTACCGGCTGCCGGGCATCACCGGCAGGAACCAGCCGAGCGGCAGCAGCGCCTCCAGCAGCCGGTGCAGGCTCACCCCCGCGTCGCACACCACGAGCCCGGACCGGGCGTCGATGGTGCGGATCCGGTCCAGCCCCGTCATGTCGAGGACGGAACCCCCGGCGTTCTGCGCCGCGTCGCCGTGCGCCCGGCCCAGGCCGCGCGCGATCGAGCCGCGCGGCCCGCAGCCGCGCACCGCGGCGACGGCCTCCTCGTAACTCCGGGGGTGAAAGCGCAGCGCGGTCGTCGGGGCGGTACGGCCCCAGCCGGTCAGGGACACGGTGTCGACAGACATGAGGGTGACCGTATCGCCCGAGAAAACACCTTTGAGGGATTTGTTACAACACTCACCGAAATGGGTGATTGAGGGAGCGTCATTTCCTCCGTGTGGGACCGGTCGCCTGTTTTCGGGGTCCGGGAGGGTAGTCGTACTGCATGGACTGGCTGAAAAAACTCCCCGTCATCGGGCCGATCGCCTCCCGGCTGATGGAGACGCACGCCTGGCGGAGCTACGAGACGCTGGAACGGGTCCACTGGGCCAGGCTCGCCGCGGCGATCACCTTCATCAGCTTTCTGGCGCTCTTCCCCCTGATCGCGGTGGGTGCGGCCATCGGTGCGGCGATGCTCTCCGCCAAGCAGCTGCGCACGATCGAGGACAAGATCGCCGAGCAGGTGCCCGGCATCTCCGACCAGCTCGGCATCGAGAATCTGGTCGACCACGCGGGGACGGTCGGGCTGGTGGCAGGTGCGCTGCTGCTCTTCACCGGCGTCGGCTGGATCGGCTCGATGCGGGACTGCCTGCGCGCCGTCTGGGACATGGACGACCTGGACCAGGGCAACCCGGTGCTGCGCAAACTCAAGGACGCCGGGGTCCTGTTCGGCCTGGGCGGAGCGGCCCTGGTGACTCTGGCGATCTCCTCGGTCGGCTCCGTGGCCGTCGGGCGGGTCGCCGATCTGGCCGGCATTCCGCAGGACGGCGCGGGCGGCGTGCTGCTGCGGTTCGCGGCCCTGGCGGTGGCGGTGATCGCCGACTTCCTGCTGCTGCTCTATCTGCTGACCCTGCTGCCCGGTGTCGAGCCGCCCCGGCGCCGGCTCCTGGTCGCCGGGCTGATCGGCGCCGTCGGCTTCGAACTGCTCAAGCTGCTGCTCGGCAGCTATATGCAGGGCGTCGCGTCCAAGAGCATGTACGGCGCCTTCGGCGTGCCGATCGCGCTCCTGCTGTGGATCAACTTCACCGCGAAACTGCTGCTGTTCTGCGCCGCCTGGACGGCGACCCCGAGCAGGGCCGAGGCCGGACCGGCGCCGGACACGGAGGGGGACTCCGCGTCCGACGCGGGACAGAAGGCCGGTGGCAGCACCCTCAGCGGCGGGGCAGACGGCGCACCAGGTCCGGCAGCGGCCAGCGCCGGTTGACCAGGAACACCGCCCCGGCCAGCAGCACCAGCACCCCGCCGACGATGCCCAGGGCGACCCCCACCCCGCTCGTGCTGTCGGGGGCGGCGGCGGTCTTCGTGGCCGCGGGGCCGCTCCCGCCCTTGTCAGCGGCCGGCTTGTCGGCCTGGGCACCCTTGCCCGTAGCCGTGCCCGTCCCCGTCTCGGCGGACTTCGGCGGAACGAGTTCGCCGACCGGGGTGACCTTGCCCTCGGCGGCGAAGCCCCAGTCGAGCAGGCTCGCGGCCTCCTTGTAGACGGCGTGCGTCTCGTTGGACGACGGGTTCATGACGGTGACGAGCAGCACCTTGCCGTTGCGCTCGGCGACACCGGTGAACGTGTTCCCGGCGTGCGTCGTGTAGCCGTTCTTGACGCCCGCGATGCCCTTGTACGCGGTGACGCCGTCGGCCCCCGTGAGCAGCCGGTTGGTGTTCTGGATGCCGAAGCTCTCGCGCTTCTTGCCCTTCTTCTGCTCACCGGGGAACTGCGCCGTGGCGGTCGCGCAGTACTCGCGGAAGTCCGCCTTCTGCATCCCGCTGCGGGCGAACAGCGTGAGGTCGTACGCGCTGGAGACCTGCCGGGGGGAGTCGTATCCGTCGGGCGACACCACCGTGGTGTCCAGGGCCTGGAGCTCCTCCGCGTGTGCCTGCATGTCGGCGACGGTCTTGGGGATGCCCCCGTACATCGAGGCCAGCACATGCACCGCGTCGTTGCCCGAGCGCAGGAAGACCCCGAGCCACAGATCGTGCACCGTGTAGCTGAGGTCCTCCTTCACCCCGACGAGGCTGCTGCCCTCACCCAGGTCGGCGAGGTCCTCGTCCTTCACCGTGTAGGCGAGGCTCTTCGGCTGGAGGGCCGGCGACTGCATCACGGTGTCGGCGAAGAGCATCTTCAGCGTGGAGGCCGGAGGCAGCCGCCAGTGCGCGTTGTGCGAGGCGAGGATGGAGCCCGTCTCCGCGTCCGAGACCATCCAGGACCTGCCCGTCAGATCCTTCGGCAGGACCGGAGCGCCGGTGCCGAGATTGACCTGGGTCCCGCTCCGGCCGAGCTGCGCGCCACCTACCTGTGACATGCCGGCGGGCGGCTTCGGATCGTCGTCCGCCGTGTCCTGGCTGACCGCCGACGCGGGACTGACGAGGAAAATGGACAGCAAAGCGGCAGAGGTGACCGACAGGGCGGCCTTCTTGAGAGCTGGCACGGTCGAAAACGTACATGCAGTTGATCTGAATATGGATACCGGAGGTATGACCCGCCGCGCGTACCGCCGGGACAGCCCACCCCGGGCGAGGCGGCCGGAGCGTGGCGGAGATACTGATTCCATGAAGCTCAGCCGCCCCGTCTCCTGGTTCCTGCTCGCATTCGGGGTGTGGAGCTGGTTCATCTGGATCACTTTCGTCAAGAACTTGTGGAAGGACGGCAGTGGTCTCGCCTTCGACGACGCGGGTGACCCGACCGCCTACTTCTGGGTGCATCTCCTGCTTGCCATCACGTCCTTTCTCCTGGGGACGGCGGTGGGGGTGATCGGGTTCCGGGGCGTCAGGGCCTGGCGCCGGCAAGGCGCGTAGTACGTCGACTTCCGGCCGGATCCGGAGCCGGGGCAAGCAGGGACGAGTGGGACGAAAAGGTCAGGGGAGCGCCGGTGGCGGTCATGGGATTCGCGCTGCTGCTGGTGGCGGTGCTCGCGCTGCTGGCCCTCGTCCACCGCTATGTGTGGCGTCGCTTCGTCGGTGACACGACGCGGGCCGGCAGCCCCCTGCGCCGGGCCGGCACGGTCGCGGTGTACGTGCTGCCGCTGCTGAGCGTCGGTGCCCTGGTCTCCGGGCGTACGGGGGCACCCTTCTGGCTCCAGCAGGTGCTGGCCTGGCCCGGCTATCTCTGGCTGGCCGCCCTGCTCTATCTGACGCTCGCCCTGCTGGCCGGGGAACTCGTACGCCCGCTGCTGAACCGGCTGCTCGCCCGCAGGGCCGGGCGCGTGCCGGAAGCACCGGCAGCGGAGACGGTGCCCACCGGACCCGCGGCCGGACCGGCGGCCCATGCGGCGCCCGCCGAACCGGCCACCGCCGCACACGGGGCCACCGTCACCACCGGGGTCCCGCCGGCCCCCACCCCCGTCGCGGAAACCCCCGCCGCCGAAACCCCCGTCGCCGAAACCCCTGCCGCGGGCACCCCCGTCGCGGACCCCCCTGCTGCGGACATTCCCCCTGCCGCCGCCCCTTCGCGCCGTCTCTTCGTCGCGCGGGCCGTCGGCGGTGCCGCCGCCGTCGCCGGTCTCGGTGTCACCGGCTACGGCGCCCACGGGGTGCTGCGCGGCCCCCGCGTCAAGCGCGTCACCGTCCCGCTGGCCCGGCTGCCCCGCTCCGCCCACGGCTTCCGGATCGCCGTCGTCAGCGACATCCATCTGGGGCCGGTCCTGGGCCGGTCGCACACCCAGCGGATCGTCGACACGGTCAACCGGACCCAGCCCGATCTGATCGCGGTCGTCGGGGACCTGGTCGACGGATCGGTCGCCGATCTCGGCCCGGCCGCCGAACCGCTCGCCCGGCTCCGCTCCCGGCACGGGGCGTTCTTCGTCACCGGCAACCACGAGTACTACTCGGGGGCCGCCGAATGGGTCGATCACGTAAGAAAACTGGGCCTGCACCCGCTGGAGAACGCCCGGGTCGAGATCGACGGCTTCGATCTCGCCGGGGTCAATGACATCGCGGGCGAGAGCGAAGGGCAGGGCCCCGACTTCGGCCTGGCTCTCGGTGACCGGGACCCGGAGCGCGCCGCCGTTCTGATGGCCCATCAGCCCGTCGTCATCGACGAGGCCGTCGAGCACGGTGTGGACCTCCAGCTCTCCGGGCACACCCACGGCGGCCAGCTCTGGCCCGGCAACTACATCGCGGAGCTGTCCAATCCCACGGTCGCCGGGCTCGAACGGTACGGCGACACCCAGCTGTACGTCACCCGAGGCGCCGGCGCCTGGGGCCCGCCCGTGCGGGTCGGCGCGCCCTCCGACATCACCGTCGTCGAGCTCGCGTCACGCCGGGCCTAATCACCCCACGGCGCACAATCCCTGCCGAACGCCGCCGAGATCACCGATCGGGTGACCGGGCATGAACCCTCTGTATTCGGTGTTAGGGCCCAAGGTTTCAACTAACGAACAAAAGGCTATGAGCCTCTGATTTCCTCTTCCAGATGTGAAAGTCGTGTGCTTGGCTGAGCCCGAACGTGCGGTGATCTGCGTATCTGAGCGCGACACCGAGGTGGGGCTGGTAAGGGAGAGCACGGCAATGCGGTCGATCCGGATACGGATTCTCGCGATTCTCGCGGTATTGGTCATCGCAGGCGTCGGCGCCTGGCAGCTGCTTCCCACGAATGAGGGGAAGAGCGATCCGGTCACGGTCGGCACGACCGACGAGGTGACCTCGCTCGACCCGGCGGGCGCGTACGACGCGGGTTCGTGGGCGATGTACAGCAACGTCTACCAGTCCCTGATGACGTTCAAGTCCGGGGCGATCGTCCCCGAGCCCGACGCCGCGGAGAGCTGCCAGTTCATCGGCGGGAAGCTCCAGACGTACCAGTGCAAGCTCCGGGACGACCTGACCTTCTCCGACGGCAAGGCGGTGACCGCCGAGGACGTCAAGTACTCCTTCGACCGGATGATGGAGATCGCGACGGACGTCGGTCCCTCGGTCCTCTTCCCCAGTCTGAAGAACGTGGTGACCGAGGGCCGGACCATCACCTTCAACCTCTCGGCGCGTGACGCGACCTTCCCGCAGAAGCTCGCCACCGGTGCGGGTTCGATCGTCGAGAAGGACTCCTACTCGGAGCACAAGCTGAAGGCCGGCAACACGGTCATGGGCTCGGGGCCGTACGTACTGAAGTCGTACGAGCCGGGCGTCTCCGCGGAGCTCGTGCCGAACACGAGGTACAAGGGCGCGCTGTCGAGCGTCGGCGGCCCGGTCAGCGTGCGCTACTACAAGCAGTCGGACGATCTCCTGGCGGCCTGGAAGTCGGGTCAGGTCGATGTCACGCACCGTCAGCTGCCGCCGTCCACGCTCGCCGAGCTGGACACCGGTGACGTCAACCAGCGTGTGACGGAAGCCGACAGCGCCGAGATCCGCAACCTGGTCTTCAACGTCCGCGCGGGCTCCCCGCTCGCCGACAAGAAGGTCCGCCAGGCCATCGCCGCGATCATCGACCGCGCGCCGCTGGTGAGCGACGTCTACAAGAGCACCGTCGAACCGCTCTACTCGCTGATCCCGCAGGGCTACATCGGGCACAGCACCCCGTTCTTCGACCTGTACCCGGCGCCCGACGCCAAGCGTGCCCGTCAGCTGATGCTGGAGGCCGGTGTGCAGCTCCCGCTGCCCGTCACCTTCGCCTACCGCGACGACGACGCGTACACGAAGGAGACGGAGGAGATCCGCCGCCAGCTGGAGGCGGACGGCCTGTTCAAGGTGACCGTGAAGGCCGTGGAGTGGCAGACCTTCCAGAAGGGTTACGCGGCCGGCAAGTACGACATGTACACCGTCGGCTGGCTCCCGGACTACCCGGACCCCGACACCTTCAGCCAGCCGCTCGTCGGCCGTGACAGCAGCCTTCACAACGGCTACACCAGCAAGAAGATGGACCAGCTGATCAGCTCCACGCTGCAGTACAGCGACCGCAGCCGCACCTCCGCCGACTTCAAGCAGCTCCAGAAGCTGGTCGGCGAGGACGTGCCGCTCGTACCGCTGTGGCAGAAGAAGGACTACGTCGTCGCCAAGACCGACGTCGCCGGATCGCAGTACCTCTCCGACGGCAGCGGCATCTGGCGGCTGTGGGAACTGGGCTGGATCTGATCCGGCGTCACAGCACCGCGTCGAGCGGCCGTCCCGGAATCCGGTCCCGGGGCGGCCGCTCGGCCGTTTCCACCACGGACACGCCTGCCTTCGCCGCTACCGGGCTTCTACCCGGCCGCTGTCCGGCCCGCCGCACCCGGCAGGAACTCCTCCAGCACCCCGTGGATCTGGCGTACGAGCGGCCGCAGCACCCGGAACCGGGACAGGGCGATGGCCCGCGCGACGATCGGGGCGGTGCGCTCGACGAGGCGGCGGCTGCGTTCGGCGTCGTCCGTCCGGTCGTGGACCCAGTACAGCACCAGGCCCATCTGGTTCAGCCACATCAACTGGGGCAGCAGGGCTGCCAGCGCGGGATCCGTCCTGGTGCCGGAACCTGCCAGGCAGCGCTCATGGATGGAGATCGCGGCCTCGCGCGCGGAGACCGAGTCCGGCGAGAACGGGCTGAGCGGGCTCTCGGGGTCCGCCGCGTTCTTGAAGAACTGGGCCGCGAAGCGGTGGTACGGCTCCGCCACGTCCAGCCAGCAGAGCAGGACCCCGCGAATGCGTGCCGCGAGGTCCTTGTCGCCGTTCAGGACCGGCTGGACCGCGAGTTCGTGCTCGGCGGCGATCCGGTCGTAGAAGCCCTGGACGAGATGTTCCTTGGACGAGAAGTAGTAGTAGGCGTTCCCCACGGAGACGCCGGCCTCCTGGGCGATGGCCCGCATCGTCGTCTTGTCGTAGCCGCGTTCGGCGAAGAGCCGGAGCGCGGTTTCGAGGATGAGTGTGCGGGTCTGCTCGCTCTTGGGAGCCTTGACTTCCTTCACGTCCTTCTCTTCCTTCACCACGGTCCCGAGGGTATCCGGACGGACCGGTGACGGGCCGGGGCCCTCCGCCCGCGCCGTCGAGCGGGTTCAGGTCACGGCCTCGGAGGCCGTCCGCACGCTCTTGGCAGGGGCCCCGAAGCGCCGCACCCCCGGCACGGCCGCAGTGGCCAGGCAGGCCGCGCCGACCAGCAACCCGGATGCGGCCAGCGGGACTTCGGGTCCCCACGCGGATGCGGCGAGCGGGGCCAGGGCGTAACCCAGCGGCATCGCGCCGAGCGAGAGCAGCCAGTCGTACGAGGTGACCCGGGCGAGCGCGTGGGTGGGGACGGCGGACTGGACGGCGGTCTCCCAGACCGGGTTGAGGAAGCCCAGTCCGGCCAGGGCGATCCCGTACGCGACGACGGCCACGGCGACGGGGGCGTGCGTGGCCAGCAGACAGAGCGGAAGGGCGTAGAGGGCGCCGCCCAGATTGGCGATCAGGACCGGGCGGCGCGGCCGGGCCCTTGTGGCCGCCAGGGAACCGAGCAGCAGACCGACGGCCCCGGTCTGGAGGAACACGACCCAGGCCCCCTTGCCGCCCGGGCCGTTGAGGAAGAGCGCCGGGCCCGCCGTCATCAGGACGGCCGCCGCGCCGTTCCAGACGGAGTGGGCGATCAGGCTCGTCCAGTACCAGTCGCGGCCCCGGACCTCGCCCCAGCCCTCCTTGAGGTCGGCGATCACCGTGTTCCTCGGGACGGGGACGTGCCGGACGTCGATCGCGGCCAGCAGTGCGGCGCTCACCGCGAAGGTCGCGCCGTCCAGGACGAAGGCCCAGCCGGGGCCCGCGGTGAACACCAGGGCCCCGGCGACGGCGGGCCCGCCGAGCCGGGTCGCGCTGCCGGCGACCGCCATCAGGGCGTTGGCGCGCAGCAGTCCGGACTCGTCCACGGTGCCTCGGATCAGCGGTGAGACGGTCGGCATCGAGAAGGCTCCGGCGGCGCCGCCGATCGCCTCGGCCGCGGCGATCTGCCACAGCGCGGGTGTCCCGGAGAGCAGTTCGGCGCCGACGAAGAGCTGGGTGACGCACCGTACGAGATCGGTGGTCAGCGCGACCGTACGGGCGTTGAAGCGGTCACCGGCCACACCGCCGAGGGGGAGCAGGAGCAGCTTCGGCACCATCGCGCAGGCGAGTACCAGGGCGAGGGCGCCGGTCGATCCGGTGGCCATGTAGACGGCGATGCCGAGCGCGGCGGGGATCGCGGCGTCGCCGAGCAAGGAGAGGCTGCGCCCGACGAAGAGCAGGCGGAAGGACCGGGTCCTTAGGGGATGAGGCATGAGGGTGAATGTATTTCGGCGCCGAACTATTCGTCAACGAACTATTCGTCAACGAAATATAAGCTTCCGAAGCGTGGGAGGGCCCGGCGTAGGGTGTGACGCATGCAGCAACGCGACTGGACCGACGGCCATGTGGAGCGGTGGAAGCCGGTGCTTCCCGACCTCGACCCCGAGGTCGAAGGCGCGGTGACCCGGATGAACAAGCTCTCCGTCCATCTGCGCCGGGTGCGCGAGCAGTCCCTGATCGACTTCGATCTGGACCGCCAGGAGTTCGACACCCTGCACAAGCTCGCCGGCCGGGGCGGCAGGGCCACCCCCTCCGAACTGGCCGCCGACCTCGATCTCGCGCCCGCCTCCGTCACCGGCCGGCTGGACGCCCTGGAGCGTCGCGGCTTCGTCCGCCGCACGCCCTCCACCACCGACCGGCGCCGCGTCGACGTGGAGCTGACCGACGAGGGCCGCTCGACCTGGACCGGCGCGATGGTGTTCCTCGGGCACGAGGAGGAGCGGCTGCTCGGTGTCCTGCCCAAGGAGGAACGCGCGCTGCTCAACGACATGCTGCGACGCGTCATGGTCGTCGCCGAGCACCGGGGCGGGGGAGCGGACCGGGACTGATCCGCCCCGCGTCACGGACCGGGGCCGAGCCTTTCCGTGTACGGCAGGAGGCCCCGTCCTCCGCAGCGATGCTGCGGGGGACGGGGCCTCCGTCGTGCTCGGGCGGGAGGACGGGGCCTCCTGCCGTACGCGGGGTGTTCCCGGGGTCAGAAGCGACGCGTGATCAGCGCGCGCTTGACCTCCTGGATCGCCTTGGTGACCTCGATGCCACGCGGGCAGGCGTCCGTGCAGTTGAAGGTGGTGCGGCAACGCCACACACCGTCACGGTCGTTGAGGATCTCCAGGCGCTGCTCGCCGCCCTCGTCGCGCGAGTCGAAGATGAAGCGGTGCGCGTTGACGATCGCCGCCGGGCCGAAGTACTGGCCGTCGTTCCAGAACACCGGGCACGAGGACGTGCACGCGGCGCACAGGATGCACTTGGTGGTGTCGTCGAAGCGCTCGCGGTCCTCGGCGGACTGAAGGCGCTCGCGGGTCGGCTCGTTCCCCTTGGTGATGAGGAAGGGCATGACGTCGCGGTAGGCCTGGAAGAACGGGTCCATGTCGACCACGAGGTCCTTGAGGACCGTGAGGCCCTTGATGGCCTCGACCGTGATCGGCTTCTCCGGGTTCAGGTCCTTGATCAGCGTCTTGCAGGCGAGCCTGTTCTTGCCGTTGATCCGCATCGCGTCGGAACCGCAGATGCCGTGCGCGCACGAGCGGCGGAACGTCAGCGTGCCGTCGGTCTCCCACTTGATCTTGTGAAGGGCGTCGAGAACACGCTCCTTCGGGTCGATCTCGATCCGGAAGTCCTGCCACTGGGCCTCGTCGGAGACCTCCGGGTTGAACCGGCGGATCCGGAAGGTCGCCATGATGTACGGCGAGTCGGCGAAACCGGCCTCGGGCTCGGGAGCCTTGTCGGCCTTGTCCAGGGTGGGGGTAGCCATCAGTACTTACGCTCCATCGGCTGGTAGCGGGTCTGGACGACCGGCTTGTAGTCCAGCCGGATCGACTCGGTGCCGTCGTCGGCGACCTCGCGGTACGCCATGGTGTGGCGCATGAAGTTGACGTCGTCGCGGTTCGGGTAGTCCTCGCGGTAGTGACCGCCGCGGGACTCCTTGCGCGCCAGCGCCGAAGTCGCCATGACCTCGGCGAGGTCGAGCAGGTTGCCCAGCTCGATGGCCTCCAGCAGGTCCGTGTTGAACCGCTTGCCCTTGTCCTGGATGGACACGTCGAGGTAGCGCTTGCGCAGCTCGGCGATCTTGTCGACCGCGGTCTTGATCGTCTGCTCGGTGCGGAACACCATCACGTTGGCGTCCATGCACTCCTGCAGCTCCAGGCGGATCGCCGAGACGCGCTCGGTGCCCGTGGAGTTGCGCAGCCGCTCGACCTGGTCGACGACCAGCTGGGCCGGGTTCTCGGGAAGCTCGACGAAGTCGTTCTTCGCGGAGTACTCGGCGGCGGCGATGCCCGACCGGCGTCCGAAGACGTTGATGTCGAGCAGCGAGTTGGTGCCCAGGCGGTTGGCGCCGTGCACGGAGACACACGCGACCTCGCCGGCGGCGTACAGGCCCGGGACGACGGTGGTGTTGTCGGCCAGCACCTCGCCCTCGACGTTGGTCGGGATGCCGCCCATGGCGTAGTGCGCGGTCGGCTGGATCGGGATCGGGTCCGTGTAGGGCTCGATCCCGAGGTACGTACGCGCGAACTCCGTGATGTCCGGGAGCTTGGCGTCCAGCTGCTCCGGCGGGAGGTGCGTCAGGTCCAGGTAGACGTGGTCGCCCTCGGGACCGCAGCCCCGGCCCTCACGGATCTCGGTGTAGATGGAGCGGGACACGACGTCACGGGACGCGAGGTCCTTCATGACGGGCGCGTACTTCTCCATGAAGCGCTCGCCGTCCTTGTTGCGGAGGATGCCGCCCTCACCGCGGGCGCCCTCCGTCAGCAGGATGCCCATGCGCCAGATGCCCGTCGGGTGGAACTGGAAGAACTCCATGTCCTCCAGCGGCAGGCCGCGACGGTACGCGGCGGCCTGGCCGTCACCGGTCAGGGTGTGCGCGTTCGACGTCACCTTGAAGAACTTGCCGGTGCCGCCGGAGGCGAAGATGATCGACTTCGCCTGGAAGACGTGGATCTCGCCGGTCGCCAGCTCGTACGCGACGACGCCGGCCGACTTCTTGACCCCGTCGACCTCCTGGAGCAGGAGGTCCAGGACGTAGAACTCGTTGAAGAACTCCACACCCTCCTTCACGCAGTTCTGGTACAGCGTCTGGAGGATCATGTGGCCGGTGCGGTCCGAGGCGTAGCAGGACCGGCGGACCGGGGCCTCGCCGTGGTTACGGCTGTGGCCGCCGAAACGGCGCTGGTCGATCTTGCCCTCGGGCGTGCGGTTGAACGGCAGGCCCATCTTCTCCAGGTCGAGAACGGAGTCGATGGCCTCCTTCGCCAGGATTTCGGCGGCGTCCTGGTCGACCAGGTAGTCGCCGCCCTTGATCGTGTCGAAGGTGTGCCACTCCCAGTTGTCCTCCTCCACGTTGGCGAGCGCGGCGGCCATGCCGCCCTGCGCCGCGCCCGTGTGGGAGCGGGTGGGGTAGAGCTTGGTCAGCACGGCGGTGCGGCTGCGCTTGGTCGACTCGATGGCCGCGCGCATGCCGGCGCCGCCTGCGCCGACGATGACGGTGTCGTACTTGTGGATCTGCATGGTCTACCTCTGGTCTTCGGGCCCGGCGCCTAGCGGATGTTCGGGTCGAAGGTGAAGATCACCAGCGTGCCCAGCAGGACGGTGAACACCGTGGCGGTGTACAGCAGCATCTTCAGCCAGAAGCGGGTGTTGTCCCGTTCGGCGTAGTCGTTGATGACCGTACGGAGACCGTTGGCGCCGTGCAGCATGGCGAGCCACAGCATCGCCAGGTCCCAGACCTGCCAGAACGGCGAGGCCCAGCGGCCCGCCACGAAGGCGAAGCCGATCTTGGAGACGCCGCCGTCCAGCACGAGCTGGATCAGCAGGTGGCCCAGGACCAGGACGACCAGCACGATGCCCGACAGGCGCATGAAGAGCCAGGCGTACATCTCGAAGTTGGTGCGCGAGCCCTTGGGGGTCTTGCCGGTCCGCTTGCGCGGCGGCTCGATCACGGGCGCCGGGTTGTCGACGTCGTAGAGGGCGGCACCCTCGACGGCGCCGATCGCGGGAGTCTCGGTGGACATTGGCCTCAGCTCCCGAATACTTCGCGTACGGCGTGGCCGAGGACGGGGTACAGGGCCCCGACCATCAGCACGATCCAGATACCCAGCACGGCCCAGAGCATCTGCTTCTGAACGCGCGGGCCCTTGGCCCAGAAGTCCACGGCGACGATGCGCAGACCGTTCAGCGCGTGGAAGAGAATCGCGGCCACCAGGCCGTATTCGAGGAGCGCGACGATCGGCGTCTTGTACGTGGACACGACATCGTCGTATGCCTCGGGGGAGACGCGGACGAGAGCGGTGTCCAGGACATGTACGAACAGGAAGAAGAAAATGAGGACACCAGTGACTCGATGAGCCACCCAGGACCACATGCCTTCCCGGCCGCGGTACAGCGTTCCAGCCGGCACGGAAGAACCCTCCGGGAGCGGGGATTGGGGTCGGCCGGCTTGACTGTCGGTCTGACCCGGCCGGGTACGGTCCACCGGCCCCGGCCATCGTAGCGACGGTTTGTCGGTTCGTTCGCCCCGGGGCCTCTGGTGTGATCAAAGTGGCAATCAAACAGGCACGTACGGGCTATAGCGGCGCTCCGACGGGCCTCTCGACCGGCCTGTGGCCGGGGGATCCGCACGTCAGGGGCGCCTGCCGGCCGTTACTGACTCGATACCAGCTCGATGATGCGGCCCCGGGCGAGTCGCCGCATTTCGTCGGCCGTCACCACCCGCTCCTGATCGGGTTCGTGCGCCAGCCGGGCGCGGATACCGGCCAGCACCTGGTCGGGGTGCTCGGCGGGCCGGAAGCCGTCCAGGCAGATCACGAAGACATGACCGAATTTGCATTCGTACGCGGCGTGCGCGGCGGCCAGCGCGAGATGGGCGGAGTGCGGCGCGTCCGGGTGCAGCCCCGGGGACGCCTCGACGGCGAGTGCCTCGGCGCGCTCGGCGGGGGAGAGGTCGTAGCCCGCCTCGTCGGCGGCGGCGAGCAGCGCGTCCAGGTCGGGGTACGGGCGGTGGCCCGCCAGCCGCTCGGCCCAGCGGCGGCTGGCGCAGCACTCCAGCAGGGCGGCCTCGGCCTCGGCGGCGGGGGCGGTGTTGAAGAGGTGCAGGCCGCCTGGGCCGAAAGGGGTGCGGCCGGGCACGGGGCCGCCGCTCTGTACGGGTACGGCGTTCGGCCGGGCGGACGGGGGCGGCTGCTCGGGAAGGCCGGCGTGGGACTCGCTGGACCTGGACAGCGTGGGCTCCTCGAATCAACGGATCTGTGAACCTGGAGTGGGGAGGGACCGGAGAGACCAGGTGGATGCAGGGTGAAGGAAGAGGTGAATGTGTCTCAAAGCTAAGGGTGCCGGGCAACGGCTGTCCGACGTATGCGCGAATTTCACCCGGACGGGAGGGTTTCGTGAGGTGCGGGGGGTGGGTCGGCGAGGAGAATGCCCGGCTGTCCCTGGTATCGCCCGACAGCTGCCGGAAAGTCTCGTTTCTGCTCTTTTTTGCACTGAATCCGGAGGTTTCTGACTGATGTCGCCCTCACGCGGCGCCCTCATGGCTGTCACGGCGGTGGCCGCGGCGACCGTCACCGTGGCCGGCTGCGACAGCCCCGGCATCGAACACCGGAACGGCTCCGAGACGTCCCACGCGCCGACGTCACCGTCCGCGTCCCCCACGCCCTCCCCGACCCGGAGCTACCCGCTCTCGAAGACACCCCGCACCATCCCCGCCGTACGGGAACACACCCCCGCCCGCGGCCCCGGCTGGCAGCCGGGGAAGGACAGCGCGGTGGTGATCGGCCGGGGCGACAAGGCGCTCGCCGACGAGGGGCGGCTGCTCGCCGGTGAGCTGAGGATCGGCTACCGGGGCGAGGCTTCGGCCCGTGCGGGCGATGTGGAGCTGGCCCTGAACCCGGGGGGCGGCGGCGGGAGCGAGTCGTACACCCTGAAGACCCACGACGGGCGCGTCACGATCAGCGGACCCGGTGAGGCGGGGGTCTTCTACGGGACCCGCACCCTCAAGCAGTCCGTGCGGGCCGACGGTGCCATGCCCGAGGGGGAGGTGCGCGACCGCCCCGACCGCCCGCAGCGCGGACTCAACCTCGACATCGCGCGCAAGCACTACAGCGCCGGCTGGATCGAGGACCGGCTGCGCGAGATGGCCGACCTCAAGCTCAACCAGCTCGGTCTGCACTTCTCGGACGACCAGGCGTTCCGTATCGAGTCCGACACCCACCCCGAAGTGGTGTCGCCCGACCATCTGACCAAGGCGGAGGTGCGGCGCATCGTCGCCCTCGCCCGCCGGCTGCACATCGAGGTCGTCCCCGAGATCGACTCCCCGGGCCACCTCGGGGCCGTCCTGCTCGCCCACCCCGACCTCCAGCTGCGCAATGTCTCGGGTGTGCCCTCGAAGGGATCGCTCGACATCTCGAAGCCGGGTGCGGCGAAACTCGTCGACGAACTCCTCGACGAGTACACCGCACTGTTCGGCGGCGCCTACTGGCATCTGGGCGCCGACGAGTACCAGGCACTCACGGTGCGCGACCCCGCCGCCTCGTACCCGCAGCTCCAGCGCGCGGCCGTGAAGAAGTACGGGGCGTCGGCCGGCATCCAGGACCTCGCCACCGGCTGGCTCAACGACCGCGCGGCAGTGGTCCGCCCGCACGGCATGAAGCCCAAGGCGTGGAACGACGGGCTCTTCCGCGACAGCACCGTCCGGGCCGACAAGGACATCGAGATCGAGTACTGGACCGGCAAGGAGTACGGCGCCCGTCCGCCGGAGCAGTATCTGCGCGAGGGGTACAAGCTGCTGAACCTCAACGACGAGTTCCTCTATTACGTGCTCGGCGAGCCCAACACCTTCGTCTACCCCACCGGCAAGCGCATCTACGAACAGTGGACCCCGCTCGTGCTGCGCGGCACGAGCCCCGTCCCGGCGAAGTACTCGGACCAGATCCTCGGCGGCCGGTTCGCCGTCTGGGGCGATCTGCCGAACGCCCAGACCGCCGCGCAGGTGGCCGAGGGCATCCGGATGCCGTTGCGGGCGACGTCCCAGAAGCTGTGGGACCCGGGCGCGCCGAAGCTCGGCTGGGACGGCTTCAAGGCGCTGGCGAAGGAGATCGACCAGGGCTGAGCCGCCGGCCGCCCGAACTCCGTGGACAACGCGGCGCGCCGGGGCTACGTTCCGGTTGCCGCGCGGTCCGGGGAGGGACGCGCGCTCCATGCGCAGACGTCCGGATCCGGGGGGTTCCACTTTCATGCTCTGCTCACTCTGCGGCAAGAGACCCGCCTCCACCGCCGACGGGCGGTGCACGGTGTGCGCCGCCTTCCGCCGGTCACGGGCGGGCGGTCTGATGCCGGCGCCGACGGGACGGCCGACCACCCGGTCGCTGCGGTCACCGGTCGGGCTCGGCCGGGCGGTGTGTGTGCTGCTCGGCTCGGTGGCCGTGGCGGACCTGCTGGCCATCGGCACCGGTTTCCACGCGCGGCGGCTCCTGAGCGAGGGGATGGCCGACGACTTCCTGACGTACGACGAAGCGGCCGCGGACCGCGCCGACGTGCTGTACGAGACCGCCGGGGCGTTGCAGCTGCTGACGTTCCTGGCCACCGTCGTCGTCTTCCTCGTCTGGTTCCGCCGGGTGCGGCTCAACGCCGAGGTGTTCGACCCGTACGCCCACGCGCAGCGGCCCGGCTGGGCGATCGGCGGCTGGTTCGTCCCCATCGGCGCTCTCTGGCTGCCCCACCGTGTCGCGAGCGGCATCTGGACCGCGAGCTCCCCGGGCGGGAGCAACCGGCCGCCGGCCCCGCGCAAGCTGCTGCACGCCTGGTGGGCGACGCTGCTCTGCGCGGAGATCTACTCCCGGTACGCCGGCCGGGTCTACCAGGACGCGGAGGAGGCGGACGAGATCCTGAACGCCTTGGACCAGGTCATGGCCGCCGACGCGCTGGAGGTGGTCGCCGCCGTGCTCGCGGTCCTGTTCGTCCGCCGGCTGACCGCGATGCAGGGCGAGCGGGCGGCGCTGGGACCCGCGGGCGCCGACTCACAGCTCCCGGGGGAGCGGGCCGGCTGAGGCCGGGCGCACTGAGAGCCGGAGGCCGACCGAGGCGGGGCGGCGATATTCGGACGGCATGAGTGACGATTTTCGGCCACTCGGCGCTGAAGGCGATAAGACGATGCGCTGTGTCCCCGTACGCGTGCGTACGGAGAGGCCGACGGGAGACGCCGATGAGCCTGCTCGAACTGATCGCCGCCGCTGACCCTCGGGGGCTTGCCGCGAGCGGGGCCGCCTGCCTCGACCGCTGCCTGCCACAGCCCGCCCAGGGAGCCGAACCGGACCCGCTGCGCCCGCTCTGGGCGGGCTGCGCCGACCCGCGCGACTGGCCGGCGCGGCTGGCCGAGGCGCGGGCGGCGCTGAACGCCCTGCCCGGCCCTCCGGAGAGTGTCCAGCGCGTCAGGGCCCTGCTCGGCGAGGCTCCGGCGGACCGGTCGGGCGAGGCGCTGCGGAGCTGGGCGGACGCCTGCTCACTGCTGGCCCTCGACATCCACCGCGAGCACGACGCGGTGGGCGCCGACGCCGTGGAACTGGTCGGGCGCTGCCGGGCCGGCGATCCCTCAGGGGCGGGTCCGCTGCTGTCCGGGGAGACCGCCCGGCAGGTCCTGATCCTGGAGATGCTCGCGGAGACCGGGGGCGCCGCCCCCGTCGGCGCTGGGCTGCGCCAGGTGCTGGACGTCTCGGCCGAGGGGCGCCGGGTCCTGCGCGCCGCGGTCACACGGCGGGCGCGGGTGAGCGGCTGACGGCGGGCAACAGGGCCCGTGGCCGGCGTCGCCGCGGTGACGCCGAACTGCTTTGCTCACACAAATGGCTTGTCCTACTGTGTGCCCCTGAGACGAGCGTGGGGGTGGGGTCTTGGAGCAGTCCGGAACAGCGCTCGCCGAGCTGATTGCCGACCGGAGAGGCGGAGTTGGTGATCCGCGGGCGCTGGTGGGCGAGATGCGGCGTTCGGTCCTTCTGGTGCCGACCGAGGGCGAACGGCTCTGGTCGGCACGGTTGGGCGGGGTCCGGTGGATCTACGGGTTCACCGACGAGGCGGCGCTGGCACGGTTTGCTCTGCTTCGCGCATCGGGCGATCAGGCCATGGACTACGCGGCGTTGCTGGGCGCGCGCATCGTCGACGAGATCGTGCCGTCTCTGGGGGAGCCCGCCGGTCTCGCGGTC